>NZ_JBEXUP010000008.1:0-117879 GCF_040614375.1 Nonomuraea sp. NPDC005983 | reverse complement strand
TGGGAGGGGGCAGGGGAAGGGGCCGGAGGACCGGGGCGGGGCGGGGGCAGGGGAGGCGCCGGCCTGGAGCCGATGAGCCAGAGCAGGACGTCCTGCATGGCGGGCCGCGCGGCCGGATCCTTGGTCAGGCAGGCCAGGACGATCGGCCGCAGCGGCCCCGGCAGATCGCCCAGGTACGGCTCCTCGTTGAGGATGCGGCGGATCACGGCGGGCAGTGAGTCGTTGCCGAACGGTGGCGTCCCCGTCGCGGCGTACACGATCACCGAGGCCCACGCGAACACGTCCACCGCCGGTCCGACCGGTGCGCCGGCGAGCTGCTCGGGAGCCATGTACGCGGGCGTCCCCACGATGCTGCTCGTCACCGTCAGTGCCTGGTCGGCCGTGCGGGCGATGCCGAAGTCGATGACGCGTGGCCCGTCGCGCCCGAGCAGCACGTTGGCCGGTTTGAAGTCGCGGTGCACCACGCCGGCGCGGTGGATGGCGGCCAGCGCGGTCGCGGTCGCCACGGCCAGGCGTTGCAGGTCGGCCCCGGTGTGGCGGCCCGCCTGATGGAGGGAGGGGCCTTCGACGTACTCGGTCACGATGTACGGCCGCCCGCTCAGCGAGGCGTCCAGCACCTGGGCGATGCAGAACGGCTCCACCCGCCGCGCCGCCTCGATCTCCTTGGCGAAGCGGTGGTCGCCCGCCAGCCCGTCCGCGAGCGCCTTGACCGCCACCCGCCGCCCGTCGGGACCCTGGGCCAGGTAGACCACGCCCTGCCCGCCCGCGCCCAGCCGTGCCAGCAGCCGGTACGGACCGATGGCCGGCGGATCCTCGGGCCGGAGCGGGTCCATCACTCGGTCCCGGCCGGGCAGACGGTGAAGTTGAGCGTCCTCGACACCGTGGCGGGCGAGGTCAGGCGGAGCGTGATGGTGTGAGGGCCGTTCGTCTTGATGAGCGGGCCGGTGGCCCTCTGGGTGTGGACGTCCGTGGTGGAACCCTCGGAGCGCATCACGACCTTGCCGTCCAGAATCCATTCGTAGGTGAACGTGGTGCGCAGCTTGGTGCCCTCCACCACGGCGAACGTGATGGTCTGGCCGACCTGGCAGTCCTGGGTGTTGGCCTTTCTGGCGCCCTGGGCGGACAGGGAGGGGATCCTGAACGACGCCCCTGAGGTGGCGGATTTGCTGGGTTTCGCCGTGCGCGTCGGCGGGGCGGAGGCGGTGGACTGCCGCGTCGGCCGTTCGGGCGGTTCGACGGTCGGTTTCCTGGTCGGTCTGGGGGAGGTCGGTTTCCTGGTGCGTTTCGGGCGCGTGGGCGTCGCCGTCGGCTTGGGGTCTTCGTTCGTGGCGATCGCGAGCGACTCCGCGGTCGGGCGCGGCGTCTTGACGATCCATCCGTTCGCGACGCCCCAGACGGCGGTCCCCGCGACCGCCAGGGCCACCGCGCCGGCGGCCCCCGCCACGATCCAGGGCCCGCTCCTGCGCCCCGACCTCCCGGGCGCCGTGGCCATGCCGCCGGAACCGGGTCCCCTACCGACAGGACCGCCGCCATCGAAACCCGGGGCGCCGTACCCGGAGCCGGGGGTGCCGCCCCCAAGCCCTGGACCCGCCGGGCCGCTGCCTCCGAACCCCGCACCGGCCGGGACACCGTTCCCAGGTCTGGGTCTCGGGTCGCCCAGCAGGCGCAGCAGCACGTCCTGCATGGACGGCCGGCGTACCGGATCCTTGGTCAGGCATTCGAGGACGATCGCGCGCAAGGGCTGCGGCAGGTCGCCGAGCCGCGGCTCGTTGTGCAGGACGCGGTTGATCACCGCGGGCAGCGTGTCCTCGCCGAACGGCGGGCTCCCCGTCCCGGCGAACACCATCACCGAGCCCCACGCGAACACGTCGGCCGCGGGCCCGATCGGCGTCCCGGCGAGCTGCTCGGGCGCCATGTACGCGGGCGTCCCCACGATCCCGCTGGCCCCCGACGGCCCCGCCCCGGCCGGCCGCGCGATCCCGAAGTCGATCACCCGCGGCCCGCCCGGCCCCAGCAGCACGTTGGCGGGCTTGAAGTCGCGGTGCACGATCCCCGCCTGATGGACGGCCGCCAGCGCGGTCGCCGTCGCCACGGCCAGACGTTGCAGGTCGGCGCCCGCGTGGCGGCCGGCCTGCTGGAGCGACGGCCCTTCCACGTACTCCGTCACGATGTACGGCCGCCCGCTCCCCGACGCGTCCAGGACCTGGGCGATGCAGAACGGCTCCACCCGCCGCGCCGCCTCGATCTCCTTGGCGAAACGCTCGTCGGCCCGCCCTTCGCGCAGCACCTTCACCGCGACGGGGCGGCCGTCCGGCCCCTGGCCCAGATAGACGATCCCCTGCCCGCCCGCGCCCAGCCGCCCAAGGAGCCGGTACGGCCCCACGGCGGCGGGATCGCCCTCCCGGAGGGGCTCGGCGGACGGCATGACACTCCAGTGTCGGAACTATGGATCTTCAGCACCATAGCGGGAAGGTCGTGATGATGTCCGTTATATGGTCATGAGCCCTGGACGGTGGCAAGGCCGAACTGCGGATCTACGGCGAACGCGGCGAGATCCGCACGGTGCAGATCCCTCCCAGCGACGCGGAGGTGCACTGACAGAAGATGTCAGTGAACCTCCGGACACTGGTGCCATGATCCTCAGCCGCCACCCCCGCCGGGCCGAGGGGCTGCTCGTGTCCGCTGCCTTCGCGACCGCCCTTGGGAACAATGTCCAGCTCATCGTCGGTGCGCTGCTCATGATCAGGGAGCAGCAGACCATGATGGCCGTCGGCTGGCTCTTCATCGCCGTCGCAGGTCCGCAGGCGCTGCTGTCGCCCTTCTTCGGACGGCTGGCCGACCGCTTCGACCGGCGGACCCTGTGGATCGGCTGCGATGTCACCAGTGCGGCGCTGGCCCTCGGGCTGCCGCTGTGGCTGGCCTTCGGTGGTGCCCCGGGGCCCGGGATCTACAGCGCCAATCTGGGGCTGGCCATCGTCAGCGCCCTGTTCTTTCCGGCCAGCTCCGCGCTGATCAAGGAACGGGTTCCGGCGGACCGGCTGCGGCGGTTCAACGCCCGCTACGAGATGGGGACCCAGGCGGGGATGCTGCTGTCGGCGACGGTCGGCGGGCTGTCCGCCCAGGCGTTCGGCGCCGTGCCGCTGCTGGTGTTCAACGCCGGGACCTTCATGGTCTCGGCGCTCTGCGTCGCCGCGATGGGGCGCCGCCCGTACCGGGCGCCGGCCGCCGCCGGGGAGCAGGCGCCGGTCCCGGCAGCGCCGCGCGGGCCGCTGCGTGTGCGCCGCTTCATCCTGCTCTACGCCCAGGGGAGCGTGGTCGTCACGGTCTTCAACGCGCTGCTGCCCACTGCCGTCATCGGCGAACTCCACCTGGGTGCGGCAACGTTCGGCGCCGTGGACGCCCTCGGGTGCCTCGGCTTCCTGGCGGCCACCGGCGCCTACCGGATCGTCAGCAGACGCAATCCGGACCTTCGCATCGCCGTCGTGGGCTTTCTGCTGTGCAATGTGGGCCTGGTGCTGCAGAGCCAGTTCGGGATCGCCGGCTACCTCGTCGGGGTGCCGCTGGGTGCGTTCTTCTTCGGGCAGGCCAGGATCGCCTCCCGCACCATGCTGATGGCCTCGGTCGACGATGCCTCGGTGGGCAGGGCCTTCGGGCTCGCGAACGGTGGCGGGCTGGCGGCCACGGTCGGGGGGATGTTCCTGGTCGCGACGGTCACCGACCACAGTGACACGCGCTACGGCTTCGCGGTCCTCGCCGCCCTTGCGCTGCTGGCGACCCTGTCCGCCGGGCTGCTGCTGAGGGCGCCGGCCTCCGCCCGGCCGTACGCATCCGCCGGCGCTGCAGAGGCTTCGAGGACGCGGACCCGTGCCGCGTCCAGGCGATCTGGCAGCGCGGACAGCAGCGCCGGAGCAGTCCGGACGGAGGCTTGAAGCCGCGGCCTGCGGGCGTCGTGGGCGGTGAGGTGGTTCCGCCAGTGGGCCGCCAGGTCGAAGCCGTCCTCCCCGACGACCGAGCGGAGGATCGACGAGGCCCGGTGAGCCGGTCATTCCAGGGCCGGGTTCGGGCTTCGGGACCCTATCGGCGTTCCTGATTGACGCAGTCCACGAACACCGTCGTCAGGCCTCGGGAATGCCGAACTCGGCACGGTCGGCTTCGATCAGGTCGTCCAGAAGTGCGACGGTGGCGGCGGCCAGATCGCCGACGGCGGCGTCGGAGGCTTGGGACTCGCCCTCGAACGCGCGCTGGACGGTTCGCGCGAGAAGGTCCGCCCGCTGCTCGGCGCCGTCCACGGGCGAAGCGTCCTCGGCCCCCAGGAAGCCCTCGAAGGTCGCCTGGTAGGCGTAGCCGACCTCATCGACGCTCAGGTCGTCGCGCAGCAGACCGTGCTGGGCGAGCAACCGGAGGTATCCGTTCAGCATCGTGCTGTGCCGGTCATCGCGGCCGGTGTCGGGCGAGCTGGTCAGCTTGCCGAGCAGATCGGGGTCACCCAGCAGGAAGCTGCGCAGCAGCGGTCGGTTCGCGATCGCCAGGAAGTAGGCGTGCGCGAAGCGATGCAGCAGGCACACCCGCGGATCCTGTCGCAATGCCTGGCGTAGCTCGTCCATCGCGTAGAGGACCTCGCGCGCGAACACCACGCTGAACAGCTGCTCGCGGGTCCTCCAGTGCAGGTAGACGGTGCCCTTGCCGATGCCGGCCCCGGCGGCCACGTCGTCGATGGTCACCCGCCGGTAGCCGTGGCCCTTCCGGGCGCGTTCGCGCCGCGCTTGGCGGCGCTCGTCGCGTGCCGGTGCGGACCCACGGGACGTTCAGGCGCCGCCCAGGTAGTCCTCGATCCGGTCGCGTCCCCAGGCTCCGGTGGCGATGACGAGCCGGTAGCTGCGCGAGATGCTCTCCCCGCGGCCGAGGGTGAACTCCCGGTGGAAGGCCCACGACGGGTTCACCGCAGCGAACTGGTTGCTGCGGACGAACCAGTCGCAGTCCTCCGTGGGCACGAACACCAGCGTCGAGTCCCGGTCCACCTCGTCGTGCCGGCCGTGGAAGGCCAGCCACCGCGCCTTGGCGCCCATCAGATCCTCCCCGCCGCGCCCATCGGGCGCCAGGACCTCGCCCCCGGTGAACGAGCGCGGGCCGCGCCAGAACAGCCCGCTGTACCCGGCCAGCGGGCGCCCGTGCGTGGTCGGGCTGCCGAAGGCCAGCGGCTCCTCCCGCAGGCCGGTCAGCTCGGTGTGCCAGTGCAGCTCCCACGAACCGTTCTCCGGGTCAACCGCGCGGACGGCGATCTCCCGCAGCTCCCGCACCCACTCCTCGCCGCCGGAGCTGCGCCAGGTCAGCGTGCCCCGCAGCCCGTCGGAGCGCACCGACAGGTCGTCGTGGCGCATCGTGCCGTTGTTGTCGAGTTGCACGTACCCCTGCTCGTGCAGGTAGGTGCCGCCGCCCCAGAAGTTCTGCCCCGACACGTGCGAGGCGGTCATCTGCAGCCCCTTGTGCCAGCGGTGGTCGTGCGGCCGGTAGACCGTCACCACGTCGCCGGCCAGCGTCCGCAGCGGGTGGATGTAGGGCTTGGGCGACTCGGTGGGTTCGGGGTCCGGCTCGTCGACGTAGCGCAGCAGCTCGACGCCGTACCGGTCAAAGGAGATCACTGCGGCCTCCGTGCATGCTCTCGTAGAAGGGGTCGCCAGGGCCGATCTCCCCAGACCGTACGCTCTGCCCGGTCAGCGCCGCCTTGTACATCGCGGTGATCAGCTCCAGCGACCGGCGGCCGTCCTGTCCGCTCGCCCGCGGCCGCCGCCCGGCCCGCAGGTCCGCCACCAGCCCGCGTAGCTGTACCAGGTGTGAACTGGGCACGTCCTCGGCCGGCGGTACCCACGCCTTCTCGCTCGCGTGCGGCGCCGGGGTGAACGTCCAGTCCGCGTTGGCGTAGCCGTACAGGTGCGACAGCTCCAGCGTGCCGTCGGCCAGGTCGATGCGGATGTGGCTGACCTGGCGCGGCGCCAGCGAGGTGTTGACCACGGTGGCCATCGCCCCGCTCGCGAAGCGCACCAGCGCTGTGGTCACGTCGTCGGTGTCGATGTCGCGCGCGAGCCTGCCCGCCATCGCGCGCACCTCGGTCCACTCGCCCAGCAGCTCCAGCATCAGATCCATCTGATGGATGCCGAGCCCCATGGCCGGCCCGCCGCCCTCGGTGGCCCACTTGCCGCGCCAGGGCACCGCGTAGTAGTCCGGGTCGCGGTACCAGGTCGTCTGGCAGTGCGCCACGTACGGCGTGCCGAGCGCCCCCGTGGAGATCAGCTGCCGCGCGTGCCGCGCCGCCGAGCCGAAGCGCTGCTGGAAGACGATCGCCGCGTACGGCCCGCCGTCCCGCTCGCCCGCGGTCATCGCGTCGTACTCGGCCAGCGACAGGCACGGCGGCTTCTCGCACCACACCCACGCCCCGCTCCGCAGCGCCGCCGCCACCTGCGTGGCGTGCAGCGCCGGCGGGCTGGCGATCGCCACCAGATCCGGCCTGACCTCGGCCAGTGCCCCCTCCAGGTCGGCCGAGTGGTACGGCAGGCCCCAGCTCTCCGCGAACGCGGCGGCGAGCTCGGCCGTGGCGTCGACCACGGCCACCACCTCCATCTGGCCGGACAGCTGGCGGAAGGCGGGCATGTGGGCGACGCGGGCGATCTGTCCGCCGCCGACGATGGCGACGCGCAGGGGAGATGACACACTGCCTCCAGTGACGGAAAGCGCTTACCGGGCACGTTAACCCGTCAGGGGAAGGGTGGGCAAGGGAGGGCTCAGGCGGACTCGGCCGCGACCACGCGAAGGTAGGCCGAGGCGCTCTCCCGCGTCCTGATCTCGATGGGGAGCACCACGTGCTCGACCTCGAGGGGCTGCCCCGCCCGGTCGATGCGCTCAGCCAGCAGGCGCATCGCCCGCTCGCCCATCTCCCTGGACGGCAGGTGGGCGGCGGCCACGGTCAGGGGGAGCAGGTCGAAGGGGCCGGCGTCGTCCATGCCGGCCAGCTCGACCTGCCCGGGCACCTCGACGCCCATCGCGGTCAGGTCCGTCGCCGCGTGCGCCAGCACGTAACCGTTGGCGCACAGCAGCACGGTCGGCGGCTGCGCCCGGTCGAGCAGCCCGGCCAGCATCTCGCGGCGGCGCTCGTCGGGCAGGCGCAGGTAGGTGGTCAACGCGGTCAGCTCGGGCGCGATCGGGATACCGTGCTCGCGCAGCGACTGCACGTGCCCGGTGAGGCGCTCCTGCACGCTGGTGCAGTCGGTGGCGTCCCACAGCGCGGTGATCCGCCGGTGCCCCTGCCCGATCAGGTACTCCGTCAGCCGGTAGCCGACCGCGTAGTTGTCGAACAGGACCGCGTCGCTGGGGACCTCCGGGTAGTAGCGGTCGAGCATGACCACCGGCACCCCGCGCGACCTCAGCTCGGACAGCGCCGGGGAGTCGGGGTGGGAGTCCACCGGGTAGAGGGCGACGCCGCCGGCATGGGTGTCGAGCGCCTGGCGCAGCGCCTTCTCCTGCAGGGCGGCAGAGCCCTTGGTGTTCGACAGGAACATCCGGTAGCCCAGCTCGGCGCAGACCGACTCGATGCCGTCGATGATGTCGGAGTTGTGCGGGCCGTGACCGTGCATGATGTAGGCGATCGAGCGCTCCCTGGCCGCCGGAGGGGAAGCCTGCCGCTCGGCCACGAACGTGCCGCGGCCGCGCTGCCGTACCAGATAGCCCTCGGTGACGAGCTCGTTGAGCGCGCGGACCGCGGTCGTGGTGCTCACGCCGAAGCGCTCGCAGACCTCGCGCTGGCTGATGAACGGCTCGTCGGGGACGTACTCCCCGCGCGAGATCGCGGCGACCAGATCCCGCTTCACCTGCTGGTAGAGCGGCTCCTGGATGTCGCCCGTCTCGGTCATCGCGCCCCCTGTGTCCAAGTGTGTAATCGTTGACACGTTAACACGCTAAGACTAACGTCGGGCGACATTCGGCGAAAGGAACCGTTCAGGTGAACCTTGAGACGTTCTTGAGAACGCAGGACGAGCGCTACGACCTTGACGTGGGGCTGCCCTGGCGCCTCTCGCGAACCAACGGATACCACACCAGGCTCCCGGCGGGCACCCGCGTCCACGACACGCGCGAGTCGACCGACTACGCGCTCGCGCTGCTGCAGGCCGGGCGCGAGGATCGGGCCAGGCAGGTGCTGGGCGCGATCGTCGACCTCCAGGTGGCCGACCCGCTCGACGAGCACTACGGCCTGTGGGGCTATTTCCTGGAGGAGCCCCCCGCGCACATGGGCCCCGCCGACTGGAACTGGGCCGACTTCATCGGCGTACGGCTGGCCCAGGTGCTGGCCGTGCACGGTGACGTGCTGGAGGGCCGGGTGGCCGAGGCGCTGCGGCACGCGGCGATGTCGATCTTCCGGCGGAACGTGGGTCCCCGTTACACCAACATCGCCATGCTCGGTGCGGTGACCGCGGCGGCGGCGGGGGAGCTGCTGGGCGAGGAGTTCCTGCTGGACTACGCGCGGCGCAGGCTGGTGGCGCTGGAGGGGCAGGGCCGCTTCGCCGAGTACAACTCGCCCGCCTACAGCCCCTTCCTGCTGGAGATCGCCGAGCGGGCGGCGCTGATCGTGCGGGATCCCGAGGTGCGGGCGATCGTCGAGCGGCTGCGCGTGCGAGTGTGGGAAACGCTGGCCGAGCGCTTCCACCCGGGCACCGGGCAGCTGGCCGGGCCGCACGCCAGGGCCTACGACGACTGGTTGCGCCCGGCGCTGGTGTCCTACCTGGCGCAGCAGACCGGGGCGCCGCTGGCCGTCAGGCCGGGGGTGGCGGACTCCGACGAGACGCCGAGGCTGTTTCCGCCGCTGCCCTGCCCGCCGGAGATCGCCGCGCGGTTCAACACGCTGAGGTCGGATCCGGCCGAGGTGGTGACCACCTTCGACGACGGCGTCACCGGGACCACGTGGCTCACCCGGGAGGCCTGCCTGGGCAGCGTGAACGAGGAGTTCGCGTGGACGCAGCGGCGACCCCTGCTGGGGTACTGGCGCACGGCCGAGGATCCGGCCGTGGTGCTGCGCGTCCGGATGCTGCACAACGGGCACGACCTGTCGGCCGCCTGGTGCCGCCAGGCCCAGGACGGGCCGCGGGCGCTGTCGGGGTGGTGGCTCAGCTACGACTCCGGCGACTTCCATCCAAACCTGGACAAGCCCGTCGACTCCCTCTTTGAGATGGAGGAGCTGCGGCTGCGGGTGTCGTTGAAGGGGGTCGGCGTGACCGGCAAGTCCCTGGGCGACGGGGCCTTCGCGCTGTCGGCGGGGGAGCGGAGCGCGCTCGTGCACACCGCGCCCGCGTCGTTTCTGGGCGTCGAGGCCGAGTGGAACCTGGTCGAGGAGGTCGGCGAGGTCGCCGCCGAGGCGGTGCTCTACCGCGGGCCGCGCCGGCCGGTCGACTTCCACGAGGCAGTGCTGAAGGCCGCCCTGGCGGTCGAGCTCGTCACCGGCCCCGCAGCCGCCCGGAGCCGCCTGACGGCCGAGCCGGTGCCCGGCGGCATCCGCTGGAGCTGGGACGGTCTGGCCGTGACAACCCCCGACCACCCGACGAGGTTCCCCGCATGACCGCTCTCACGACACCGCGTGAGCCGTACGCCGTGATGCTCGAGACCCAGGCCCCCTGGGCCGCGCGGGACGGGCTGCGCATCACCCGGGTACGGCCTGTCGTCACGGCCCCGGAGGGCATCCCGCTGGTGGTCGTGCGGGTCGACACCTCCGACGACGGCCTCTACGGGCTGGGGTGCGCCACGTTCACCCAGCGCTTCCACGCCGTGGCCGCCGCCGTCGAACACCACGTGGCGCCCATGCTGGTCGGCAGGCACCCGGCCGACATCGAGGACATCACCCGGATGATCCACCTGTCGTCCTACTGGCGCGGCGGCCCGGTACTCAACAACGCGCTGTCCGGCGTGGACATGGCGCTGTGGGACATCGCGGGCAAGCGCGCGGGTATGCCGGTCTACGAGCTGCTCGGCGGCCAGGTGAGAGCCGCCGCCCCGCTCTACATCCACGCCGGCCAGGCCACGGTCGAGGAGACCCTCGACCAGGCCGGGCAGTTGATGCGGGAGGGGTACCGCAACATCCGGCTCCAGGTCGGCCAGCCGGGCATCGGCACGTACGGCGCGCCGGGGAGACGCGGGGGTTACCCGGAGTCCCCCCACCCCGACGGGTGGGACGTCGGGCACTACCTCCGCACGACGCCCGAGCTGTTCGCCCGGGCCAGGCAGGAGCTCGGCGGCGAGGTCGGCCTGTTGCACGACGTGCACAGCCGCCTCACGCCCAAGGAGGCGATCCTGCTGGCGAGGTCGCTCGAGGAGCACCGGCTGTTCTTCCTGGAGGACGTGGTCGCCCCCGAGCACTACGACCGCCTGCCCGAGGTGCGGGCCGCCTCGCCGGTGCCTATCGCGGTCGGTGAGCTGCTCGTCAGCGTCCAGGACGCGGCCAGGCTCGTCCTCAACCAGAGCGTGGACCTGCTGCGCTGCCACATCTCGGCCATCGGGGGCCTCACCCCGGCCCGCAAGCTGGCGGCCCTGTGCGAGCTGACCGGCGTACGCACCGCCTGGCACTCCCCGGGCGACGTCTCGCCCGTGGGCGTGGCGGCCAACCTCGCCCTGGACCTCACCACGCCCGCCTTCGGCATTCAGGAGGCGCACGTGTACCCGGACGCGGTGTGCGAGGTGTTCCCCGGTACGCCCAACCCGGTCAACGGGCACCTCCACCCCTCCGGCGCCCCCGGCTGGGGCGTCGACCTCGACGAGCGCCTGGCGGCGAAGTATCCGCCTGTCACGCACCTGCACGAGCGCTGGGCCGCCGGCGTCCGGCGCCCCGACGGCGGCCTGGAGGCACCATAGTTGACGCGTTAACTCGGCGGATTTCATCCACGTTACCGATCCGTGCTTTACACGTTAACGCGTTATATATAGCGTTCGTTTCGACTCGCATGGACCCCCCGGCATGAATGGAGTCCCGATGAAGGCAACCCTGGCGAAAGGCACCGCGGGACTGCTCCTGCTGGCAGCCGCGGCCTGCGGCGCAGACGCCAAGAGTGGCGACGGCAAGATCGAGATCACCGTCTCCGGCATGCCGCCGAGTACCCAGGCGGCAAGCCAGAAGGACTTCCTGAAGTACGTGGCCGAGTTCGAGAAGGCCAACCCCAACATCAAGCTCAAGCCGACCGACGCGCAGTACGACGTCAAGACGTTCGCCGCGCGCCTGGCCGCCGGGCAGCTGGAGACGGTCTTCCGCGTCCCGCTCACCGACCCGCAGGCGCTGCTCAAGCGCCGCCAGATCGCGGACATCACCGGCGAGATGAACTCCGTCCAGCACGGCTCGGACTTCGACAAGCGCATCCTGGCCCCCGCGACAGGCCCCGACGGCAAGATCTACGGCCTGCCGACCGAGGCCTACGCCGCAGGGCTGGTCTACAACCGCAAGCTGTTCGACGAGGCCGGGCTCGACCCCGACAAGCCGCCCACCACCTGGGACGAGGTCAGGAAGGACGCCAAGATCATCGCCGAGAAGACCGGCGTGCCCGGCTTCGGCATGCACTCCACGACCAACACCGGCGGCTGGATGCTCACCACGCTCACCTACGCCTTCGGCGGCCGGATGGAGAAGCCCGAAGGCGACAGGCAGGTGGTGGCCTTCCAGGAAGGGCCCACGCTGCAGGCGCTCAGCCTGCTCAAGGCCATGCGCTGGGAAGACGACTCGATGGGCGCCCAGCAGCTGCGCAACCAGGACGACCTGCTGCGCGACTTCGCGGGCGGCAAGGTCGCGATGATGATGGGCGCGCCCAACCTGTTCTCCAGCTTCAAGACCAAGTTCGGCGGCGACGCCGAGATCTATGGCCAGGCCGCGCTCCCGCTCGGCCCCGGCGGCGGCACGCTGCTCGGCGGCACCGTGGCCGTCGTCAGCCCGAAGGCCACCCCGGAGCAGCGGGCGGCCGCGGTCAAGTGGATCGACTACTACTACCTGCGGCCCAAGTACGATCCGGCGCCGGCCTCCGAGCGGACCAAGAAGAAGGCGGCCGACAATCTGCCCGCGGGCGTGCCCCAGCTGCCCTTCTACGACGAGGCCATCTCCGGCCCCGTCATCCAGGCCGAGCGCGCCGACTCCAACGTGCCGCTGAAGAACTTCGACTCCTACGTCACCACCGTCGGCAAGCAGGAGTTCGTCGTCGAGCCGCCGGTCGCCGGGCAGGAGCTCTACGCCGCGCTGGACTCCGTGGTGCAGGCCGTACTGACCAGGAAGGACGCCGACCCGGCGACGGAGCTGAAGGCGGCGGCGGAGAAGGTGACGCCGATCCTCGACAGGTCCCAGCGGTGACGGCGGTCCTGGAACGACCTGCCACGAGCAGCAGGAGCAGCAGGAGCAAGGCGAGGAGGAAGCGGTCGTTCGCCACGGCGTTCTTCCTGGCGCCGATGGTGCTCGTGTTCGCCTGCTTCTCCTGGTGGCCGATCATCAAGAGCGCACTCCTGGCCTTTCAGCAGACGAACCTGGTCGACCCGGCGCAGTTCGTGGCGCTGGAGAACTTCTCCAACCTGTTCGCCGACCCGCTGCTGGGCATCGCGGTGCGCAACACGATCTGGTTCACCGCGCTGGCGCTGATCTTCGGTTTCCCCGTGCCGGTGTTCCTGGCGGTGGTGATGTCGGAACTGCGCCGCGGCGGCGGGCTCTTCCGGGTACTGGTCTACCTGCCGGTCGCGGTGCCGCCCGTGGTGGCGGTGCTGCTGTGGAAGTGGTTCTACAACGCCGACTACGGCCTGTTCAACAGCGTCCTCGGCGTGAAGCTGCCCTGGCTGCAGGACACGAACTGGGCGATGCCGTCGCTGGTGCTCGAAGCCACCTGGGCGGGTGCCGGCGGCACCGTGCTGATCTACATCGCGGCACTCACCGCGGTGCCGAACGAGCTGTACGAGGCGGCCGAGAGCGACGGCGCGTCCATCTGGCGGCGCATCTGGCACATCACGCTGCCACAGCTGCGCGGGGTGCTGCTGCTCATGCTGCTGCTGCAGATCATCGGCACCTTCCAGGTGTTCACCGAGCCGTTCGTGATGACCGACGGCGGCCCGGAGGACTCTACGGTGACCGTTCTGCTGCTGATCTACCGCTACGCGTTCGTCTACGGCGACTACGGCATGGCAGCCGCGCTGTCGGTGCTGCTGGCCGTTGTGCTGGGCGTGCTGTCGGCGGTGTACCTGCGGGCGACGAGGACCTGGAGCGCGTCATGAGCCTGATCTCGGAGTTCGACCGCAAGCGTCCCGTGGTCCGGGCCGCGCTGGGCTCGACCCAGTTCGCGGTCTTCGTCGGCGTCGTCATCGTCGGCCTCGGGCCGATCCTGTGGACGATCAAGGGCGCGCTGTCGCCCACCCAGGAGCTGATCAAGGACCCGCTCCGGCCGTGGCCCTCGAACCCGGCCTGGCCGGTGCTCGGCAAGGCCTGGAGCGAGCTGCGCATCGGCCACTTCCTGCTCAACACCGTGATCCTGGCCGGCGGGTCGTGGCTGGTACAGCTCGTGGTCTGCCTCATGGGCGCCTACGCGCTGTCGGTGCTGCGGCCCAGGGCGGGCCGGATCATCTACGGCGCGGTGCTGGCCACGCTGTTCCTGCCGGGCAGCGTGTCGCTGGTCGCGCTCTACCTGACCGTGCTCGACCTGCACATCGACAACACCTTGTGGTCCGTGTGGCTGCCCGCCGGCGCCCACGCCTTCACCGTGCTGCTGATGAAGCGCTTCTTCGACGGCATCCCGCGCGAGCTGTTCGGGGCGGCCCAGGTCGACGGCGCAGGACCGTGGCGGCTGTTCTGGCAGATCCTGCTGCCCATGTCCAAGCCGATCATCGCGGTCGTGTCGCTGCTGACGCTGATGGGTGCGTGGAAGGAGTTCCTGTGGCCGATGGTGGCCCTCTCCGACACCGAAGCCCATCCCATATCCGTGGCGCTGCCCAGGCTGGCCGAGTTCGCCGAGGAGAACACGGTCATCGCCGGGATGTTCATGGCGCTGATGCCACCCGTGCTGGTGTTCATCGTCTTCCAGAAGTACATCGTGCGCGGCGTGGGATTCACAGGAGTCAAGGGTTGAAACGCATTCTCGTCACCGGCGCGAGCGGGCTCATCGGCCGGGCGGTCCTCGCCCACTGCGCGCAGCAGGGCGTGCCCGTCACGGCGCTGGTCATGGACGACCCCGGCGACCTCAAGGCCGACAGGGTCGTGGTGGGCGACGCCGGGGATCCCCAGGTCGTACGGCTGGCGCTGCGCGACGTGGAGGCCGTCATCCACCTGGCCGCCATCCCGAGCCCCACCGACCACCCACCCCTGGAGGTGTACGGCAACAACACCCGCGCCACGTTCACCGTCCTGCAGGAGGCCGGCAGGGCCGGCGTCCGGCGGGCCGTCACGGCCAGCAGCCTGTGCGTCCTCGGCCTGCCGTTCTCCCCGCACCCGGTGGCCCCCGTCTACGTCCCGGTCGACGAGCTCCATCCGCTGCAGATCGCCGACCCCTACGGGCTGTCGAAGGAGGCCGACGAGGCCACCGCCCGGATGGCGGCCAGGCTGTTCGGGATGACCGTGGTGGCGCTGCGGCTGCCGTTCGTGGGCGATCCCGGCGACCGGCTGCACGACCGCGCCGCCGAGTTCGCCGCCGACCCGTCCGACGGCGCCAGGGAGCTGTGGGCCTACCTCGACTCTCGCGACGCCGCCCGCGCCTTCTGGCTGTCGATCACCCGCCCGCTGACCGGCGCCTCCGTGATGTTCGTGGCGGCGCCCGACACCCTGGCCCTCCAGCCCACCGAAGATCTGCTGGACCGCTACTTTCCCGGCCTTCCCCGGCGCTCCGTGCTGCCGGGCCGTGCCGTACCGCTCGATCTGACATTCGCCCGGCTGGTGCTGGGCTTCGAGGCGGCACACCCTTACCCGGTCTGATGACCTCCGGCAGAGAGGATCACCGCCCATGCGATCCCGCCTGTTACTACTCTTCGCAATCTTCGCATCACTGTTCGTCGCGACGCCCGCGCGTGCCACCGATCTGGTCATCGACCAGACGGCGGCTCCCGCCTCGGCCGTCGCCGTCTTCGGCAAGACCCTGGAGAAGTCCGGCATCGCGGCCGTCGACGCCAGCCCCGGCAGCGACGACCCCGCCGTCAACGTCAAGACATACGGCGGGCGGGACTGCTGGGAGATCGGCCCCGGCCGCCCGAGCCAGTACATCTACCTCACCCTCGATCCCGCCTTCAAGAAGCCGTACGCCGCCGTGGACATCGACTACTTCGACGGCCCGAGCGGCAAGTTCGCCCTCGTCTACGACGCCGGTGGGTCCGACATCTGGCGCGAGACCAACAGCGTCCCGCTGACCGGCAGCAACACCTGGAAGACCGCGCACTTCTTCATCACCGACGGCGCCTTCGCCGGCGGGCAGTACGGCCGGGACATGCGGATCGCCACCTGGGCCAACGGCATGGGCGGCAGCCCGGCGCCGATCTGCGCGGCCCGCCTGGCCTTCACCCCTTCGCCCTTCGCCACCGAGGACACCCAGGTCAAGGTCACCACCACGGGCAACCTGTTCAAGCCCGGCACCCGGGCCACCTTCGGCGTGCTCAGCGCCAAGGACGACACGGTGCCTTGGACCGTACGCGGCTACGACGGTGCGAGGGTCGCCGACGGGGAGGTCACCGTGGACGCCGCCACCCGCGAAGGCGCGATCGACGCGGGCACGCTGCCCGCCGGCTACTACACGATCGCCGTCGGCCGGCGCACCACGGGCTTCGCCGTCGCCGGCGACGTCGAGGCCGACGCGGGATCGATGTTCGGCGTCAACCACCACCCCAGGCTCGCCGCCGGCGTCGCCTGGGATGACACCGCCTCCCTGGCCGCCCGCGCGGGCATCGGGAACGTCCGCGTCGACCTGGTCTACTGGAACACCGTCGAGAGGCCCAAGGGCGAGTACCACTTCAACGAGACCCACGACCGCTACATCGCCGACCTGAACACCCGTGGCCAGCGCCCGCTGCTCTTCCTCGGCCTCGGCAACGGCGACTACGGCGGCATCCCCAGCCGGTCCGAGCACTACGAAGCCTTCCGCAAGTACGCCGAGGCCGTCGCCGAGCACGTCAAGGGCAAGGTCAGCGCGCTGGAGCTGTGGAACGAGTACTACGGCGGCTTCAGCAGCGGCGTCTGCTCCCAGAGCGCCAAGTGCTACGCCAAGCTCCTGGAGGCCGCCTGGAACGGCGTACGCGTCGCCGACCCCGACGTGCCCGTCATCGGCGGATCCTCCTTCAAGGTGCCGCTCGACTGGTGGGAGGAGCTCTTCCAGCTCGGGGGGCTCAAGCACATGAACGCCGTCGCCGTCCACCCCTACCGGGCGCCCGGCGCCCCCGAGGGGCTCGGCCTCGACCTCGACGGGCTCAAGGCGCTGATGCGCAAGTACAACGACGGCAAGGAGATCCCGATCTGGGTCACCGAGCAGGGCTGGAGCTCGGCCACCGCCAAGGGCGTCGGCGTCAGCGAGAACACCCAGGCCGAGTCCGTCGCCCGCGCCCTCATCGAGGCCAAGGCCAACGGGGTCGCCAAGTACTTCCTCTACGACCTGGTCAACGACGGCACCTCGTCCGATAACAGCGAGCACAACTTCGGCCTGCTGCGCGCCCCCGACCCCGCGGCCACCGGACTGACCGTCAAGCCGTCCTACCTGGCCTACGCCACCGCGGCCCGCGAGCTGGCCGGCGCCTACCGCGACGCGCTCGACACCGGCGACCCGGCCCTGCACGCGGCCCGCTTCGACGCCAGCACGGCGCTGTGGACCAGCGACCGCACGGCCAGGCAGGTCAAGCTGCGCGCCGACGGCCCGGTCACGGTCGCCGACATGCTCGGCGCCGAGCACACGCTGACGCCCGTGGGCGGCTGGATCCACCTCACGCTCACCGGCGCGCCGCTCTACGTCCGCGCCGACGTCCGCAAGGTCCACCCCGACCCCCTTGTACGGCTCTCCGCCCCCGCCCGGGTCGCCGCGGGCACCACGATCCCGGTCGAGGTCACCGCCGACGGGGGCGCCAAGGTGTCCTTCGACGGCGGCACCCTCGCGGAGGTCCCGGGCACCCGTACCCTGACCGGAAAGATCACGATCCGCGGGGTCGTGGCCGGTCTGGCGACCGTCCAGGTCGAGGTGGTCCCCGCGCCCGTCGAGGTCAACGTCCGGCCCGGCGACGGCACCCTGCGCATCGAGGTCGCCAACCGCTCCGGACGGCCTGCCACGGTGTCGGCCGTGGACTGGACGTTCGGCGACGCCCGCGGCACCGTGGACGCGGACGCACCCCTGGACCCGCTGACCTCGAAGACCTTCGAAGCCGACGTGCCCGGCCAGACGCCCTTCGCGGTCAAGCCGGTCACCGTCACCGCCCGCCTCGGCGACGGCACCACCGCCCAGGACGCCGACGCCTTCGGCATCAGCCCGATCAAGCGCGCCACGCCGCGCCTGCGCGGCGGCAGGCTCGAAGGCCTCGACGACGTCCCGGTCGTCGACCTGGCCACGGTCGGCACGTACAACAAGATCAACGCGGACGTGGCCGACGGCGACCTGTGGGCCACGTGGGACCGGCGCAACCTCTACGTCTCGGCCGTGGTCCACGAGCCCACCCACAAGGTGGCGGCCCGCAACGAGTGGCTGCCCGCGGGAGACAGCATCGGCATCGGCCTGCAACCCGGGCAGCCCGGCGAGGGCCTGGGCAGGTGGGGCGCCGAGTGGTACATGCTCTACGCCGGTGAGCAGGGCGTGTTCGTCGAGTCGCTGCCCCGCGAGTACGGCGTCGGGCCGATGCCGGGCGCCAAGGTCGAGGTGGCCCGCGACGAGGCCGCCAAGACCACCACGTACCTGATCGCCATCCCGTGGGACAAGGTCAGGCCGCTCTCACCCGACCGGCCCGACTTCTCCCTCACTCTTACGGTCAACAAGAACGACGGGCAGCCCAGGGACAACTACCGCTCGCTCGGCCTGGCGGGATGGCAGAGCTGGGGCGACGGCCTCAACAACTGGAAGCTCGTCCAGTACCAGCAGGTGAGGCTGGTCCGGTGATCCGCGTCCTGGCGGCCCTGCTGCCCCTCGTGCTCTGTTCCGCTCCTGCGCCCTACCTCTCGTATCCCGAAATGTCCGGAGATGTTCGGCATGCCATGCCGGACATCTCCGGACGGCACGCCGCCTCCAGCGGCTACCTGGGGGCGGCGGGTACGGGGCGCATGGCGGCCGGGCCGTTCACCCTCGTGGTGACGTCGCCGAGCCTGGTGTTCACACGCGGGACGGGGCCGATAGCGATCGGCTCCACCGCGGCCTCGATCAGCTACCGCATCGCCGACGAGAAGAACGCCACCGTCCGGACCGGCACCCGATGGATGTCGTCCAGCAGCTCCACAATCCCCATCGACGACCTCGAACCCGGCTACTACACCTTGTCCATGCACGCGGGCGCCGCCGACCCGACCGACATGACCACGTCGTTCGCGGTGATCGAGCCGGTGCCCGCCATGGGCGCGGAGGCGCCCTACGGAGCGTCCGTGCACATCGGCCGGGCCGGCTGGCCGTTGGCCGTACTCGAGGACGCCCGCAAGGCGGGGATCAGCCACATCAGGGAGGACGCTTGGTGGAACAGGTTCGAGACCGGCAAGGGCGTCTACACCTTCCCGGCGAGCTTCACCGCAGAGGTGGAGCGGGCGCAGGCGCTCGGGCTGACGCCGCTGTTCATCGCCGACGGCGCCAACCCCCTCTACGACGCAGGGCGCACCCCCAGCAGCCCGGAGGGCATCGCGGCGTTCGGCAAGTTCGCCGCCGCGCTGCTGGCCCGCTACGGTGAGGACAACGTCGAGGTGCTCAACGAGTACAACGCCCGCACGTTCAACACCAGCGCGTGCGGCACCACCCCGGTCTGCTACCTCGACGTGCTCAAAGGCGTCGCGGCAGCGGTCGGGCCGGAGGCCAACGTGGTCGCCCCTGCCACGATCGGCATCTCCAACTGCTCGGGCTGCTTCGCGCCGACCCTGGCCGGGCTCGGCGGCCTCGACAACCTCGACGCCTACAGTGTCCACCCCTACCACTACCCCGGCGGGCCGGAGTGGATGGCCGGGTCAGGCGACACGATCGCCGGGCTCCGACAGACCGTCCAGGGCAAGCCGATCTACCTCACCGAGATGGGCTGGCCCACCGACACCGGCCACGGCACCACCGAGCTGCAGCAGGCAGACAACCTCATCCGGTTGTACGCGGTGACCGGGGCCCTCGGCGTCACACGCATCTACTGGTACGACCTGGTCAACGACGGATCCGACCCGGCCAACCCCGAGCACAACTTCGGCATGATGCGCCAGCCGGTCGCCACCGACCTGGTCACCGTCACGGCCAACGCCCCGAAACCGGCGCTGGTCGCCCAGGCGGTGACCGCCCGGATGATCGGCGCCAAACCCTACCTCGGCAACGACGGTGTCGCGCTGCCGGTCCGGTCGGCCCGCTTCGGCGACACCCGGGTGCTGTGGTCCACCACCTCGGCCACGATCACGCTCACCGGGGACGGTCCGATCACCGTGGTCGACGCCTACGGCAGGGCGTCCACGCACGCCTCGCCGTACACGCTGACGCTCGGCCCTACACCCGTCTTCGTCCGCACCTAGAGGAGCCCCGTGCTGCGTCTCAAACGCTGGAACACCCCGACCGTCTACAACGGCTGGGAACAGATCACCGGCCACGACATCGCCTTCCACCAGGAGGAGAGCCGCGACTTCATGCCTCAGATGGGCTCCATGGTGGGGCGGGCCGTGACGGTGGTCGTCGAGCCGAGCAACCCGGCGCACCCGGCGGGAGTGTGGACCGAGTACCGCCGGTACGTGGCCTCCGTCGACGGACCCAAGATCGTGGTCGTCCAGGACCTGGACAAGCCCCGCACGGTCGGCTCCTTCTGGGGGGAGGTCAACAGCAACGCCCACCGCGCGCTCGGCTGCGTCGGCACGATCACCGACGGCGCGATCCGCGACCTCGACGAGATGACCGACGCCGGGTTCAAGGCCCTGGCCAGGCGGCTGTGCGTCGGCCACGCCCACGTCAGGCCCGTCCGCTGGGGTGTGCCCGTCGAGGTGTTCGGCCAGACGATCCGGCCGGGTCAGCTGGTCCACGCCGACAAGCATGGCTTCCTCGCGATCCCGTCCGAGGACGAGGAGCGCCTACTGGAGGCGGCCGCCTTCATGGACGCCAACGAGTGCCAGACCGTCATCCCCGCTGCCCGGCGGGCCGGCAGGTCGATCGAGGAGGTGATCGAGGACCTGGACAGGGCCGGCAAGGCCTTCGCCGAGGCCGCCCGCGAGCGGTTCGGCGGGACGGGCGAATGGTGACACGGACACCGCGGGCCGCCCGCGCGACGACGAAGAGGGCGGGCGGCCCGCGCACGAGAAGGGATCTCGTATGAGCAACACTGTAAAACGGGCACTGGCCGGTGGGTTACGCCGGATCGTCGTGCTCGCCGCGATCGCGCTGACGAGCGGGCTGGTGAGCGCGGTACCCGCGTACGCCGCCGCCCCGGCGGCCAGCGCCACGCTCGGCGCCGACCCCGTCTACACGGGCATCGTCAAGGCCTGGCCGGGCGACGCCGACAAGAGCCCCGCCACGGTCACGACCGAGAAGGCCGGCGTGTCGTGCTGGCAGACCATGGGCACGCCGTACGACCGCTATGTCTACGTGGACGTGGCCGACGCCTCGATCCCGGCGGGCGCGACTACGGCCTGGGTCGTGGTCCGCTACTACGACGCCGGACCCGTCGGCGTGGACATTCACTACGACGCGACCAACGGCGCCTTCCAGGGCAGCGCCAACCTCGCGCTGACCGGGACGAACGCCTGGAAGACCGGCGAGTTCCAGCTCAACAACATCAACTTCAAGAACCGGACCAACGGCGCCGACCTCCGCCTCAACGTCAAGGCGGACGCCACGGCCATGCCCAGCATCTGCTTCTCCAAGGTCGAGGTCTACTTCACCGACCCCGGCCAGCTCACCGTGACCAACCAGTCGCTGGTGTTCACCCAGGGGCAGAACGCCCTGACCTTCGCCTCCGGGGCCGACCAGATCGCCTGGACGATCGGCGACCCGGCCGGGGTGCCGATCCGCTCCGGCACGCTGCCCGTCAACGACGGCAAGGCGAGCCTGGACATCTCCACGCTCAGTCCGGGCTACTACACGCTGACCGCCTCGACCGAGCTGACCACCAGGACGACCTCCTTCGGCGTGGTCACGCCGCTGGCAGCCAAGGACCCCTGGTTCGCCGTCGCCATGCACTACGGCTGGCAGGCCGCCACCGAGGCCGCCATGCTCGAGACCGCGAGCCGCATCGGGTGGAGCGAGACCCGCTCCGACTCCGGCTGGAGCGCGGTGGAGAAGCAGCCGGGGGTCTACGACTTCACGGCCTACGCCTTCGACAAGGGGCACGCCACGGCCGCGCGGTACGGGATAACCTCGATGCCGATCCTCGGCTACCGCAACACGCTCTACGACGGCGGCAAGACGCCGAGCACCCCCGAGGGCCTGGCGGCCTTCGGCAGGTACGGCGCGGCCACGTCGCAGAAGTACGGCGGCGACATCTCCGTCTACAACGAGTTCAACTCCACCGGGTTCAACGACGGGGCCTGCGGCATCACCGCGCAGTGCTACTACAACATGGTCAAGGCCGTCTATCCGCTCATCCACCAGGCCAACCCGTCCGCCAACGTGGTCGGTCCCACCTCGGCCGGTACCCAGCCGGCCTGGCACGACGACTTCATCGCCAAGGGAGGGCTGGACTACCTCGACACCTTCAGCGTGAACTTCTACGGCTACACCAACAACGGGCCGGGCACGCCGCCGGAGCAGACCGTCCTGGTCACCGAGTTCCCGCAGCTCGTGCAGAAGGTCAAGGCCAAGAAGAACATGCCGGTGTGGGTGAGCGAGAACGGCTGGCCCACCCACACCGCCGGGTCCACCGAGGCCCAGCAGGCCGACTTCGTCATCAGGGCGCAGGTCCTGGCAAGGATCGCGGGCGCGTCGAAGTACTTCTGGTACGACATCCTCGACGACGGCGACAACCCTGGCGAGCGCGAGCACCGCTTCGGCCAGTTCCGGCGGCCCGTCTCCGGCGTCGCGGCCCCGTCGCCCAAGCCCGCGGCGATCTCCCAGGCCGTGCTCATCCGCCAGCTGGCCGGCCACACCCTGGGCGCCCGGCAGGACCTGGGCGACGCCGAGGTGTACTCCTACCCGATCAGCGGCGGCAGCCGCGTGCTGTGGGCCACCCAGGCGCGCTCGGTCACGCTGAACGCCACTGGCAACATCACGCTCACCGACCAGTTCGGCGCGGCGACCACGCTCAGCCCGCAGGCCGGCAAGGTCCGCCTCGACCTCGACGGCAGCCCCGTCTTCGTCGCCGGGCCTGTCACGTCGGTCAAGGTCGAGGCTTCGCCGCTGTCGGTGGGCACGCCCGAGCAGTCGGTCACGGGCGAGAAGCTGTCGGTCACCGTCACCGCCGACCGCACCACGGGCGCCAAGCTGCCCGGCACCGTGGACGTCGCGGCCGGTGACGTCCATGCCATACTCACCACGCGGAAGGGGCAGAAGACCTCCGTCACGCTGGAGCTCCCGGCCGCCCCCGTAACCGGCAAGCGGGCGGTGACCGCCACCGTGGCCTCCGACGGGGGCAAGCTGGCCCGGCTCAGAACCGAGACCAGCGTGGTCAGGCCGTACACCGTCAAGGGCCGCCCGGCCATCGAGGGCAAGAAGCTCAAGATCACGATCACCAACAACAGCCCGGCCACGGCCTTCAAGCCGGGCCCGGTGGGCTGGCGGCTCGGCTCCTGGCAGGGCACGATCGCCGATCCGCCCGAGGTCGCCCCGAAGTCCTCGGCCGATGTGGAGGCTGCGGTGCCGGACGTCAAGCCGTACGTCTCCTACGCCTACACCGTCGCGACCGGGAACGCGCTGGAGAGCGGGTCGATGAGCTACACCCAGATCGAGCCCGCGAACGCCGCCACTCTCGACCCCGTCGACCTCAGCACGCTGGGGAACTGGGTGAGCCTGCGCGGTGGCACCCGCACAGGCCCGGACGACCTGTCGGGCACCGTCCGCTTCACCCACACGCCAGAGGCGCTGGTGCTGGACGCCGTGATCATCGACGACGTCCACAACGCCAACCGCACCGACCCGGCGCTGGCCTGGCAGGTGGACTCGATCCAGTTCGACATCTATTCGGCCTTCCCCAGCGAGCTGACCGGCACCCGTGTGGAGGTCGGCGCCGCCCTACTGCCGAGCGGCCCTATCGCCTACACCTGGAGTCCGCCGCCGGGCCAGCAGACGGGCTCCACCCCCGGTGCCAACATCGCGATAAATCGCGATGAAACAGCGAAAACTACGAAATATCACCTAGCGGTGCCGTGGCGGTCGCTCGGCTTCGACGCCCCGCCCAAGCAGGTCATCGGCCTGTCGTTCCTGGTGAACGACGCCGACGCGGCGACCGGCAGCGACGCCCGCGACGGCTACCTGGAGTGGGGGAGCGGCGTCGGCGGCGCCCCCAAGAACCCTGCCCTGTTCCGCTCGGCCCAGCTGATAGGAGTCTGATGTCCACGGGCACGCACCTGACCTACCCGCACGCCAACGGCTTCCACGACGGCCGCCTCGTGCTCTCGCGCTACCGGACGGGCGCGGGCGCCACCGCCATCGTGGTCCGGGAGGGAACTGGCGAGCACCTCGTCGCGGAGGTCGCGCCGCGCCGGGACGGTCAGGTGCGGCCCGTCTACCCCGACGTGGCCCGCCACACCGGCCGCGTGGCGTGGATCTGGGACGACGCCCTGTACGTCGCCGACGAGCCGGGCTGCGCCGAGCGCGTCTTCACACCGGACACGCTCGGGCTCGTCACGCGAGGGCCGGGTCTTGCCTTGCAAGACCTCACGAGCATCAGCGCCGACGGCGCTCACGTCCTGCTCATGGTCGAGCACGGTGACCAGCGCACCTGCCTGCGTTTCGACCTGGCGACCGGCACCACCACCGAGCTGTTCACCAAGCCCTGGTTCGCCAACCACCCGCACCACAGCCCCTTCGACGAATCCTGGGTGGCTTTCGCCCACGAGGGCCCGGCGACCGCGACGCCCGACCGGGTGTGGGCGTGGCACGACGGCCAGACCAGGCAGATCCTGGACCAGCACGAGATCTCCGACCTGCCAGGACAGTTCGTCGCCGTCGGCCACGAACGCTGGCTCCACCACGACCTCGGCGCCGCCGTGATCGCCTACGGCGAGAGCAAGGCCGGCCCCCGCGGCCTCTACCTGGTCTATCCCGACAGGCCGCCCCGGCTGGTCGCCCGGGGCGAGCGGCACTGGCACTGCGACGTCAGTCGCGACGGCCGCTGGGCGGTCGTGGACACCACCGGCCCCGCCGACCGCCCCGGCCGGGGCTGGCAGGACGCGGGCGACGTCTCCGACGTGCTGCTGATCGCGGTTGCCACCGGCGAGCAGGTACGGCTGGCCAGGACACGAGCCGCCTCCCACCCCTTCCATCCGCATCCCGTCTTCACCCCCGAGGGTGACGCCGTCCTGTTCAACCACCTGGACGCGGACGGCACGATCTCCGTTTCGAGGAGCCCCGTCCCATGAAACGCCGCACGTTCCAGTGATCACCAGGTCAGGCGTGCCCGGCTACTCCAGCGTCGAGCTCGTCAAAGCCCCGGCAGGGGAGGCCGAGCTCGGCAGCCTGAGCCAGGATCGCCTCCACTCGCGCGGGCGCGGTGTGGTTGGCCTCATGGCGGTCCGCAACGGCGTGGCCGTACAGCGTCAGGCACTCCTGCCGGTCGGCCGCGCGCCGCAGGGCGGCCGAGACGGAGGCGTCGCCGACACCGGCGGGCCGGAAGGCCTTGCCGGTGTCGATCGAGGCGCCCAGCAGCACCCGCCGGGAGGGGACCTCCGCGAGTGGGACGAACAGGTCGTCCAGCGTCGACAGGTCAACGGCCGGCTTCACCGGGACTCCGCCGCGCAACCGGCTGAACACGCCGCCCAGCACCTGGTCGCTCTTCTCGCAGTGGCGGCTGACCGGGTAGGCGAAGGAGCGCGGCGCGAACCCCTGGGCGCGCAGCAGCTCCACGCAGGGGGTGACGTCCTCGGCCAAGTAGCCGTCGCCGCCCAGTTCGGCGATGCGGTCGGGCGCCCAGCGGTGACGCCAGCCGTGCGCGCCCACCGTGTGGCCGTCGGCGGCCAGGTCGCGCAGCATCCGCCACTCCTCGGCGTCGAGGCGGTCCGGCTCGCTGATGAAGAACGACACCCGCGCGTCGTAGGCGGTGAACAGCCCGCGGACCGCGCTCCACGTGCGGACGAAGTAGTCGTCGAAGGTGAGCAGCAGCATCCGGCCAGCGTAGCGGAAAGCGCTTTCCCTGAGTAGTGTCACGCTCATCACCTGATCGGCGGTGTCGGCCGGCAGCGCGTCGATCTCGAGGGGCAGCCCGCCGACAAGACCTGGCAAACCCCGGCAATCCCGCAGACCGGCTGGCTCTCAGCCGCCCTCTGTGACTGAGAGCCGCAAGCATCTGTTCAGTCGAGGATCGCGGTGGCTTCGATCTCGACCAGATGGTCGGGGAGGTCCAGTGCCGCAACGCCCAGCAGTGTGGCCGGTGGGACCGGAGTGACCCCCAGCTTCGCGGCCGCCCGGGAGATCCCCTCCAGGAGTGAGGGCATCTTGTCAGGGGTCCAGTCGACGACGTGGACGGTCAGTTTCGCCACGTCGTCGAAGGAGCCGCCGACCTCGGCCAGCGCGGTGCCGATGTTGAGGTAGCACTGCTCGACCTGCGCGGCGAGGTCACCTTCGCCGACCGTGACTCCATCGGCGTCCCAGGCGACCTGCCCGGCGATGAAGACCAGCTTCGACCCTGATGCGATCGACACCTGCCGGTAGACATCGATTTTGGGCAGTTCTTTGGGGTTTACCAGGGTGATGGCCATGCTGTCTGCCTCCTTGTCCGGGCTCCGGTGAGCCCGCGTCCGTCAAACCAGGACGCTCGTAGTCTCTTGTGGTTACTCAGGAACTGTAGGAGAGTGTTCGCTGACATGGAAGAACGCACTTTTCAGCGACTGGGGAACCTGATGGTGACCAAGCAGTTCAAGGGCTCACTCGAGGAAGCGGACCTGAGGCGCGCGGACTCCTTGGCGCGGGAGATCTTCTCGGACGTCGCCAACAAGTGGGCGTTCCTGATCATCGAGTCCATCGGTGACCGCACCCTGCGCTTCAGCGAGTTGCGGAACGAGATCGAGGGCATCAGCCACAAGATGCTCACCCAGAACCTGCGCATGCTGGAGCGCAACGGCCTGGTCGAGCGAGAGGTGTACCCCACCGTGCCGCCGCGGGTCGAGTACACCCTCACCGAGCCGGGCCAAGGCCTGCGGGCAACGGTCGATGGCATGTGCGGCTGGACCCACCAGTACCTCGGTCACATCGAGGCCTCCCGCCGCCGCTTCGACGCCTGAAGGCTGGAGCACGCGCACGCGCCGCCTGCGTCGCCTGGGCGACGGCGAGAGAAGTCATCGATGTCGATCACAGGGTGCCGGTTGAGTGACGGACGTGGAACTAGACTCCCGCCGTGTTCGATTCGCCTGACTTCGATGTGGCGCCCTATGCCGATATCGACATGGCACAGTACGTGCGGCGCAGCTACTGCAGCTGGGATGACGCCAACTGGCGTTCGCTGCTCGTGCAACGTTTTGTGCACGCACGCCAGGTCGAGCATCTGCTGCTGCCCGGAACGTCCGACCTGCATCTCGTGCTGTGCACGGCCGGAGAGGCCACAATGCAGGTCAGCTCTGACGGGTCATCGGCCAAGCGCCGTTGGACGGCCGGCCGGCTGGAACTCATGGTGCCGGGTCGGTCAACAGTGCGCAGCTACAAAGCGACATCGGCCCTGTCCACCATCCAGGTGCATATTCCGCAGGCTGTCATCAAGCGGACTGCAGCTCAACTGGGCGGTGCCGAGCCGGACTTCGAGGCGCTGTCCGCCAGACTGGGCACGGGCGACCCGGTCGTCGAACACCTCGTCCGGTCCCTGCCGGCCAACCGGGAGGTGGGTGACTTGTATGCCGAATCAGCTGCGGCGTTCCTCGCGGTCCACCTCCTGTCTCAGGGCCGGGAACCGCGCGTGCCGAAGAGTGAGCACGCTGCCGTCCGCAAAGGCATCGCCGTCATGCAGGACCGCCTGGCCGAGCCGCTCACTCTCGCCGACATCGCAGCTGAGGCGCACTTGAGTGTCTACCACTTCGTGCGTGTCTTCCGAGACGCCACTGGTGAGACACCGCATCGGTTTCTCACCCGGCTTCGGATCGAGCTGGCACAACGACTGCTGTCGGGTACCACCCTCACCGTCGAGCAGATCGCCGAGCGCTGCGGCTTCTCCGGACCCGGCGCCTTGTCGTCGGCGTTCCTGCGCCACGTCGGTGTGCGGCCGTCGGTCTACCGCAAGATCTGATCGCCATGTGGGCAATCTGCCGCATGCCCTCGGATAACAACGCAGCCCTACGTTTGACGGATGACGTACACCTATACCGTGACGGCGCACTCACAAGCCAACCCCGACGTCGTCTTCTCAGCCCTGATCCGCGCGGGTACTTGGCCCCTGTGGTCGCGGATCGACGTCGCAGAGGTTGAAGTCGGCGATCCGGGTGATCCCCAGCGGGTGGGTGACACCAGAGTCTTTCGTACTGGCGGAGCCGTCTCACATGAGCGAATCGTCGAGCTGATCAACGACAGGCGGTTCGTGTACGAGAATCTGAACGGACCGTTCCTGTTTTACCAAGGTGCCGTCGAACTGGCACAGCCACGTGATGGCGGCACGGACATAGTCTGGTCCGCACGCTTTGCACCTAAGTTGCCGCTGTCTGGCCCCTTTTGGCGTTGGTACCTGACCCGTTTCATGCAACGCATGGTCGATGGGCTCGCCAGGCATGCGGAGGACAGCAGATACTGACGCGCCGACCTGCGTCCCGGCACGCCGCACAGGCGTCCTGTAGATCTCCATCCCACAGGGCCACGTCGCTGGCTGGTAGAGCGGAGGTTCGCCTGGCTGGGACGGTGCCACCGTCTGTCCAGGGGCTACGAACACCTCCGCATCAACGCGGAGAACGTCGTCTACCTCGCCGTGGCCATGCTGTTCCTACGTCGACTCCCAAGAACGCCCCGCGTCATAAGGGTGTGGCGTGGCGGTGCCGGCCCGGGGCCATGAGGGTCAGGGAGTCAGGACGACCTTGCCGGTGACGGTGCCGGACTCCGCCAGGCGCAGGGCTTCGGCGGCCCTGGTGAGCGGCAGCTGGGTGGCGATGCGGGCGGTGACGTCGCCGCGGCGGACTGCGGTGAAGACCTCGGTCAGGTCGTTGCGCAGCCGGGCGCGGAAGCGGTCCTTGTTCAGCGTCCGGCCGGCCCAGATGTTGTAGAAGTGGGCGCGGCGGCCGTTGGGCAGGATGTTCCAGAGCCAGGTGCGGGCGAGGATCTTCAGCACGGGCCACTGCTTGGAGCCGGTGTCGTCGCGGGTGGAGGCGCTGCCGTAGGCGACGAGGGTGCCGCCGGGGGCGAGCAGGTGCCAGGAGTCGATGACGCTGCGTCCGCCGACGTGGTCGAAGACGGCGTCCACTCCGCCGGGGGCCAGCTTGCGGACCTGGGTCGGCACGTTTCCGGTGCGGTAGTCGACCGGGGTGACGCCCAACTCCCGCAGAGCGTCATGGTGCCGGGTGGAGGCCGTGCCGATCACCTTCACGCCGGCTGCGCGGGCGAGTTGGACCAGTACCAGGCCCACGCCGCCGCCGGCGCCGTGCACCAGGACGGTCTGCCCGGCGCGCACGCGGGCCTTGCGGTGCAGCATCTGCCAGGCGGTGACGCCGTTGACCACGACGGTCTCGGCCGTGGCCGCGGTCAGGCCGTCGGGGACCTCGACCGCGTCCTTCGCGTCGACGAGCACGTGGCTGGCCCAGCCGCCGACCTTGACCAGCGCAGCCACTCGCCGTCCGGCCAGGCCTGGGTCGACTCCCTGGCCGGTCGACAGCACCCGGCCCACCAGGTCGTAGCCGGGCACGAACGGGAACGGCGGCTGGTCGTAGTACCGCCCGCGGCGCATCTGCTGCTCGGCGAAGGAGACACCGGTCGCCTCCATGGCGATCACGATCTGTCCCGGGCCGGGGTCCGGCACGGTCGTGTGTCGGATCTGCAGGCCTTCCGGGGCCACGATGCCCGGCAGAACGACCTGGACGAGGGGATGACTGTTCACGGCTGCTTTCTTTCTCTATGAGTTATCGCGTTCGTTAGAAGTTATAACCCAACGAAGCGTGATGGTCAATCGCGCACGTGATACCTTCTAACTGAATGATCGGGTAAGAGAGCGATAGGTGCAGGTCAGGGACCCTCTTCCAAGCTGTTCTCGAAGGTCCTCGCGGAGGCTCTGACCTGCATGTCCGTTGAGAATTTCGCCGATGCCACCGAGACCCCCTGAAGGCGCGGTTCGGGCCGAAGGCGTCCGGAGATTTGGGCATTTCCGAGATCGTGTTGATCGCCCGGTCGTGGGACGCGGCTCTATCGTGAGGGCATGTTGACGGTCGGCATCGACCTGGCCGCGGAGGCGGTGCGGACCGCGGTGGCGTGGCTGGACTGGTCGGCCGGCCGTGTCCGGCTGGTCAGGGTGGTGGTCGGGGCGGACGATGATCTGATCGTTGAGGCGGTGATGGGCGCCGGCAAGGCGGGGATCGACTGCCCGCTCGGCTGGCCCGACAAGTTCGTGGACTTCGTCACAGCCCATCGCGCCGGGCATGTTGAGGTGCCGAAGGAGGTGGCGGGCCGGGCGTGGCGGCGGGATCTGGCGTTGCGGGTCACCGATCAGGCGGTGTACGAGCAGACGGGGCTGACGCCGTTGAGCGTGTCGGCCGACCGTATCGGGCATGCCACCATGCGCTGCGCCGCTGTGCTGGCCGAGCTCGCACGGCGGGGGCGGCCGGTGGATCGGCGTGGTGGAGGGGCTGTTGTGGAGGTGTATCCGGCCGCTTGCTTGAAGGGGTGGGGGTTGCCGTACCGGGGGTACAAGCGCACGGCCAACCTCACCGAGTTGGGGCGGCTTGTGGACCGGATGCTGGAGGTGGCGCCGTGGCTGGAGCTGGGAGAGTACGAGCCGCTCTGCCGGGCCTCTGACGACGCCACGGATGCTGTCGTGTCCGCGCTCGCCGCACGCGCGTCGGCCCTCGGCCTCGTGACCGTGCCGACGAGCGAGCAGGAAGGTGTGGCGGGCACAGAAGGCTGGATCGCGCTGCCCACCGCGCCTCTGGACCGCCTCCTCACGGGCGGGTGAGGTTGTCGCAAGCGTCACCGCGACTCGCCCGGCGCCGCCCTGGGGCTGCCGAAAACCGATGGGAATCTGTCGGTGGCCGATGGTAGAAACCAGGTTCGACGATCGCAGCTCGCGGCCAGGGGAGGGTCTGCCTGTGACCACCAGCAGTTCGGAGTTCTCCACCTCCGGCCCGCGCTACAACCGGCGTGGCCCGGTGCGCTGGCTCTGGTCCCATCTGCGCCGCCATCCGGTCCACCTCGTCGGGTTCCTCGGCGGGTCGCTGGTCATGGTGGTGCTCAACGCCATGGTGCCGCAGTTCACCGGTGACGCCTTCGACGCCGTGCTCGGCCACCGGGGCGAGCCGCTCGACGCGCTCGGGCTGATCGCGCTGGCGTTGCTGGCGATCGTGCTGGCCAGGGGGGTGTTCGACCTCGTGGCCCGGCTGTCGAGCGAGGTGCTGGCCAAGCGGCTGGAGCGGGATACGCGCGACGAGCTGTACGTGAGCCTGCTCGGCAAGAGCCAGACCTTCCACAACCGGCAGCGGGTCGGCGACCTGATGGCCAGGGCCGCCAACGACGTCCGGCAGCTTTCCATCATGATCACACCCGGCGTCGACCTGATCGTCGACTCGGGGCTCAGCGGGCTGGTGCCGCTCTTCTTCATCGCTGCTATCGACCCGCGGCTGCTGCTGGCGCCGGGGGTGTTCGCGGTCGTGTTCGCGATCGCGCTCTGGCACTACATGAAGCAGCTCAACCCCGTGGCGACGCGCATGCGCGAGCAGTTCGGCGACCTCAACGCGGGGCTCAACCAGGCCGTGCGCGGCATCGAGGTAATCAAGGTGACCGCGCAGGAGGGGCAGGAGCGGCGGCGGTTCCGGGCCAACGCGCGGCGCTATCGTGACTCGTTCGTACATAACGGGCTGGTCCAGGCACGCTACCTGCCCACCCTGCTGTTCTCCTTCGCCATGGCGGGGGCGCTGTGGCACGGCCTCTATCTCCAGAGCGTCGGGGCGATCACCATCGGTGAGCTCGTGGCGTTCATGGGGCTCATGGGCATGCTCGCGTTCCCGACGCAGATGTCGATCTTCACGTTCTCGCTGATCCAGATCGGCATCGTGTCCTCGCGGAGGATCCTCGGCGTCATGACCTCAGACAGCGAGATCGAGCAGCGGGCGGACGGGCACGCCGCGCCGATCAGCGGGGAGATCGTCTTCGACGACGTGACGTTCGGCTACGAGGACGACGAGGGGCCGGTGCTGCGCGGGATGACGTTCACCGTGCAGCCGGGGGAGACGGTGGCGATCGTCGGCGAGACCGGGTCGGGCAAGAGCACGCTGACCAAGCTGGTGCCGCGGATCTACGACGTCACGTCCGGGCGGATCCTCGTCGACGGAGTCGACGTGCGCGAGTGGGACCTCGACTCGTTGCGGTCGCAGATCTCCACCATCGAACAGGACATCGTGCTGTTCTCCCGGTCCGTAACCGAGAACATCGCCTTCAGCCTGGGGCAGCGGGCCGACCACGAGGCCGTGGTGCAGGCAGCGGAGGACGCCCAGGCCGCCGAGTTCATCGCCGAGATGGACGACGGCTACGACACCGTGATCGGGGAGCGCGGCGTCACGCTCTCCGGAGGGCAGCGGCAGCGTCTGGCCATCGCGCGGGCGTTGCTGACCGACCCGGCGATCCTCGTGCTCGACGACTCGACCAGCGCCATCGACTCCGCGACCGAAGACCTGATCCAGCAGGCGATCGGGCGCATCCTCGAAGGGCGCACCACCTTGTTGATCACTCACCGCCTGTCCCAGATCCGGTGGGCGGACAAGGTCCTGCTGCTGCGGCGGGGCGAGCTGGTCGACTTCGGCACGCACGACGAGCTGATCGCGCGTAGCCGCCTCTACCGCCGGATCTTCGCGCACTACGACGAGGTGGAGACGGGCGCGGGCAGCGCCGAAGGCGGCGTGCTGAGAGGGGTGCGCTGATGGGCTTCATCATGGACGGTCTCGACGCCGAGGACTACGACCGCACCTACAGCGACCGTGACCTGCTACGCAGGATCGTCTCGTACTTTCGGCCGAAGCTGGGGGCGATGCTCCTGGTCGCCACCATGATCGTGCTGATGTCGGCGAGCCAGGCGGCGATCCCGACGCTGGGCAGCCTGGCCGTCGACGCGATCGCCGACGGGACGATCGGCCAGGTGGGCTGGTTGATCACGGCGGGCATTCTGGTCACCGGCGGGCTGTCGTGGGTGTTCAACTTCATCCGGCAGAAATACAGCGCCCGGGTCACCGGCGACGTGGTGCTGCGGCTGCGGGAGGACGCGTTCGACGCAGTGCTGGAGCGCGACCTGTCGTTCTACGACGAGACGCCGTCCGGCAAGATCGTCAGCCGGGTGACGTCCGACACCGACGACTTCGCCACCGTGTCCTCGCTGACCATGGACCTGATCAGCCAGGTGTTGATGGTCGGTTTCGTCACGGTCCTGCTGTTCCTGCGCAGTGTCGAGCTGGCCCTGCTGACCCTGCTGGTGGTGCCGATCGTGGTGGGGCTCGCGCTGCTCTTCCGGCGGCTGGCCAGGGTCAGCACGCGCAGGGCGCAGCGCTCGCTCAGCCGGGTCAACGCCAACCTGCAGGAGACCATCGGCGGCATCGCGGTGGCGAAGAACTTCCGCCAGGAACAGCAAGTCCACGACGAGTTCCGGCCTGTCAATCGGCAGAGCTACCAGGTGACACTCCGGCAGGGGTTCGTCTTCTCCACCATCTTCCCCGTGCTGTTCCTCGTGGCCGGGCTCGCGACGGTGGGCCTCGTCCAGCTGGGCGGCGTGGCGGTGCTCGACGGCGGCCTGTCCGCGGGCGACTGGTATCTGTTCCTGCAAGGGGTGTCGCTGTTCTGGTTCCCGCTGACGTCCATCGCCGCGTTCTGGTCGCAGTTCCAGCAGGGGCTGTCCGCGTCCGAGCGGGTCTTCGCGCTGATCGACGCCCCGCCGCGGGTGGTGCAGAGCGCGGCCGAGCCTCCGGGGCGGCTGGCCGGCCGCATCGAGTTCCAGAGCGTCACGTTCGGGTACGTCCCCGACCACCCCGTGCTGCGCGACTTCGACCTGTGCATCGAGGCGGGGGAGACCGTGGCGCTCGTCGGCCACACCGGCGCCGGGAAGTCGACGCTCAGCAAGCTGATCACCCGGTTCTACGAGTTCCAGGAGGGGCGGCTGCTGATCGACGGCCGTGACATCCGCACTCTGGAGCTGGGCGCGTACCGCAGCCAGATCGGCGCCGTGCCGCAGGCCCCGTTCCTGTTCAGCGGCACGGTCGCCGACAACATCCGCTATCCGAGACCGGAGGCGGGCGACGACGAGGTGCTCGCGGCGGCGGCCGCGGTCGGCGGCGGCGACTGGATCGACGCCCTGCCCCACGGGCTGGAGACGGACGTGGGCGAGCACGGCCGCGCGCTGTCGATGGGCCAGCGGCAGTTGGTCGCGCTGGCCCGGCTGCTGATCCAGGATCCGGCGATCGTGGTCCTGGACGAGGCGACGGCGAGCGTCGACCCGCTGACCGAGGCGCAGATCCAGGAAGGCCTGGATGTGGTGTTGGCCGGGCGGACCTCGATCGTCATCGCGCACCGGCTGTCCACGATCGAGCACGTCGACCGCATCATCGTGTTGGATCACGGGCGGATCGTGGAGGAAGGCGACCACCCGACCCTGCTGGCCCGCGGGGGTCGCTACTGCGAGGTGTACAACACCTACTTCCGGCACCAGTCCCCGAACTACCGGGCCGGGACGGGGTTCGTCTCCGTCGGAGGCGCCGGGACAGTGCCGGGGCTCGGCGACGGACCAATCAGCGGGTGAACCGGCCAGAAGGCCGCGCGCATGGTGGGCGCTGCGCGCGGCCTTTGGCGGAGCGCGCTGTGGGTGCCGGATATTCGTCCGCGCAGGTCACGGGGTGAGGGTGATCGTGTGCTCCCGTCCTGAGAGTCGCGAGGGCTTCGCCGGAACGGCATGGTGATCGATTCACGGCGTCCTCACGCTCAGTGTGATCCTCGCCGCCGCTCTGCGCCGCACTCCGATGCGCCGCACACGGCATTCGATCAGGTGCCGACCTCGAAGACGACGTCGTAGAAGTCGCCACGGTAGACGGAGCGTCCCCACTCGACCACGGTGCCGAGCCGGTCCCAGGCCTGCCTGACCACCAGGAAGGAGGGCAGGGCCGGCGCGGCGCCGAGCAGGCTCGCCTCCTCCTCGCCCAGGGCGATGGCGGAGACCTGATGCACGGCACGCTCGACCTGAACGTTCCAGCGCTCGCTCAGCGTCGCGTACAACGACATGTCATCGCGAAGCACGCGCGTCAGGTCGGGGAAGCGCCGCGCGGACAGGTAGGTGTGCTCGATGGCGATCGGCGTGCCGTCCGCCGAACGAAGCCTGCGCAGCTCGATGACGCGTCCTCCCGCGTCGATGCAGAGCCGCTCGGCGAGTGCGGCGCCGGCCCTGTGGGTGCGCGCCGACAGGATGTGGGCCGCCGGCCTCTTCCCCCGGGCCCGCATCTCCTCGCTGAAGGAGGCCATGGTGGTGCCCTGCTGCAACTTCGGCTCGGCGACGAACGTGCCCGACCCGCTGGAGCGCCGGATCAGCCCCAGCATGACCAGCTCAGAGACCTTCTGCCTGACCGTTCCCCGGGCCACCTGGTAGCGCTCGGCGATCGACCGCTCGGACGGCAGCAGTGCGCCGGGCGGCAGGGCGCGCACCATGAGTTCCAGGATCTCCCTGATCTGGTCACCCTTGTTTCGGTCTGCTTCGAGCGACTCCGGCAACGCGAGATCGTGGAAGCTGTCATGAGGCGTGCGCGCCATGGCCCGACTCTAGCCTCAGCTGGTCAGGTCCGGGACGGTCAGCGGAAGTCGGTGATGCGGAGCACCGCCATCATGTCCGCCGCACGCGAACCGGTCGAGAACGAGGCTTCGGCGCCGACCCACCCCCGGAAGACGCCCTTGTCGTCGATGATCTGCATGAGCGGTTTGACGTGGGAGTTGCCGGTGTAGCAGAACTCGCCGCGCTCCATCGCCAGGCAGGTGCACCAGTGCCACAGCGTGTCGCGGCGGTCGGAGTTGGAGATCTTCGTGAGGTAGTACTGGATGGAGCTCACGTTGGAGCGCGTTCCGCCGCCGTACTTGGGGCAGCCGCCGGACTTCTGGCACGCACCGCGGGAGGACGGCTGCAGATAGGTCAGGCACGAGGTGCTGGTGGCGCAGGTTCGGAAGGCTGCATGGGCGAACGGCTGGCCGCTGGATGTGACGAGTTTGCCGCCGGCCCAGCTCGTCAGATCCTGCCTGAGTGAGCCGGGGAACGCCTTCACCGAACTCATCGCGCGCCGGGTGGCGAGCGTGGCGTTGCTGCCGTAGCCGTACCCGTGGGTGGCCAGCGTGCTGTGCTTGAGGTCCAGACGGGCCAGGCTCCCGTCGGGGGAGGGCCGTACGTACCACTGCTCCGTCCAGGTCTGGGCGATCTTCCAGCGGATGCTCACCACGTTTCCGGACACGGTGTAGGTTCCGGTGCGGCTCTCGTCGGGAGCGCCGGTGAAGCCTCCGGCGGTGAGCACCTCGCAGGTACGGGGGCGCGATCCGGAACCGCCTGCTTTGGTGGTGCAGCCCGAGTCGGGGGTGGTGCCGGTGCGCTGCCTGGCCTCGGGGTGACGTTGCCACCACAGGTACAGGGCCGCGGTGACCGTGCCGTCGGGGGCGAAGCGGTAGCTGCCCAGGCGGACCCAGTTCTGTTGGGAGGCGGCCTCGAGGTGGCCTTGTGAGACGACATAGGTGGCTTTGCCGCCCGGTAGGGCGGCAACCGAGGCGTCAGCCGGCCCGGAAGGCGCGACGGTGAGGAGGAGAAGAAGGGACAGGGCTGCCGCTGCCCCGATGGAAGGAACGGTACGCATGGAGGACTCCGATGGCTTACGGGATTCGCCGATTGTCCACGGGTCACCGTATCCGGTCTATACCAGATATGTCTCCGAAACGGGCGACCGGCCTGAACGCCGAGGTCGGGGCGTTGTGGATCTCTGTTGGCTGGGCCTGTTGCGCAAGCATGCACAGGCTCTGTTGAGGCTTGGGCAGACTGTGATCTTGGAGTTTGGCTTCTGGGCGCGTTCTGAGCGGGATGAGAAGCGTTTGGGAGCGCGCGCACTCGGCCTTCCTGTCGAACTGCACTACCTGGCTGCGCCGATCGATGAGCTGTGCCGCCGCCTCGAAGCCCGCAACGGGGTGGGGGAGCCGGGGACGGTTCCGGCCAGCCGCGAGTTGCTTGAGGAGTATGTGAAGTTCTTCCAGGCCCCCGACGATGATGAGCTTGGTCTTTTCGACGAACCGCCTCCGGGCCGACGCGGATGACTGAGTGCGCCGGCCGGGGGTCCGGCAGGTTCTGTGCGTCGGCGATGGTGAACTGGTTGACGTAGTAGCCCTGCCGGTTGGCGGGCCTGCGCGCCAGCGGGCGGCCTGGGCACTGGTCCGTAAACAGTTCAGCTGGGGCGGACGGACAAGGCGTGACGGAAGACGTTGTGCGGGTCCCAGCGGCGCTTGACCTGCTGGAGCCGCGCATAGATGTCCTTGTAGTACAGCGTGTGCCATGCGGTGTCCGAGGCGTTCCACTGGGGATCGGCCAGGTCCGTGTCCGCGTAGTTGATGAAGCTGCCGTCGTCTGCTTCACCGGCCGGAACCCCGCCGCTGTCGGCGTAGATGTCTCGGTACAGGTCTCTGATCCAGCTCAGGTGCCGGGTGTCTTCGGTCGTGCCCTGCCAGCCGACGAGGTAGCCGACGAGGAAGACCGAGTCGCGATGGGGTACGGCGGTCGCAGTCGGCGAAACGGCGTTGACCTGTCCTCCGTAGGTGTTGATGAAGAGGTTCGCGTACGGATAGTTGTAGTCGGACCGGGTCAGATGCCGATAGGCGGTGGCGATCTGCTGGTCGGTCAGGCGCCGCCGCCGATATCCCGATTTGATCTTGAAGCGGAGGTCGGATGCGCCCGACTCGTATCCGAAGGCCTGCGTGGCGGCGAGCCAGGGAAGGGTGGACGACTGGCGCGCGGGCTGTATGGGGACGCCCTGTCCGAGCGCGTTCAGCAGGTCGTCCAGCAGGGCCTGCGCGCCGGTGTCGGTGGCCACCTGCCCGGACAGGGTAATGGTCTCGCTGGGCCGGCTGGGCAGGGCCAATTCGCCGTACAGGGCGGCCGCGGGTGAGCCGGGCGCCGAGTTCCGCTCGCCCCATTCTCCGAAGTTTCGGATCAGCCGGACGAACGAGTCTTGGTCGAGCTGCGACCAGGGCCACTCCACGGAGTAGTGCAACACCGTGGACGGAGGCCGGGGCAGCAAGGTGGCGGGTTCGCCGCCGTGAGCGTCGGGGGACCGGAACCAGTACCGGGTGACGATTCCGAAGTTGCCGCCGCCGCCTCCCGTGTGAGCCCACCAGAGCTCCCGGTTGGGATCCGACGGTTCTCGGGTCGCCACCACCCTCGTGGCCTCTCCCGAGGATCCCACCACGACCACTTCCACCGCGTACAGGTGGTCGACGATCAGGCCGTGCAGCCGGCACAGGGCTCCGTATCCGCCGCCACAGACATGTCCGCCTATCCCCACGTCGGGGCAGGTTCCGCCGGGAATGGTGACACCCCAGCCCAGGAACAGCTTCCGGTACGCCTCGCCCAGCGTGGTACCCGCCTCGACCATGAAGGCGCCGCGGCGCCAGTCGTACTGGACCGCGTTCATCGTTGACAGGTCAATGAGGGTTTGCACGGACGGATCGTCCACCAAGTTCTCGAAGCCGTGACCGCCGCTGCGGACCGCGATCCGCCGACCTGTCCGTACCGCTTCGTCGACCGCCTCTAGGACGTCCTCGGTGGAGACGGCCGGGCGCACGTGTTCGGGCGCGCACCGGAATCGCTGGTTGTAGCCTCTTGACACCAGCCAGCGATAGCGAGGATCGCCCGGGGCGGGATCTGGATCAGTGGCACCAGGGCGAACGGTCCCTTCGGTGGCTTGGCTCACAGTCGGCCTTCTCACGCTCAGCCGCGGTCGGGTGAAGTCGCACAGACTTGCTATTCGACCGCGATTCGAAATATGGCACGTCCAAGCTATGGGGCGGCAGGATGCAAGCCGATCACGCTTACCCCCTAGTGACGGTAGGGTTAACAGGATTGTCAGTAGCCGTCACGGCCGCCGCGACGACGACGAGCGCCGAGACCCCCGCCGTCCGGCAGCGGGCCGGCACATAGAGCGGCGCCGCCGCGAGCAGCAGCGCCGGCGGCACGTATCCCCCCACGGCGATCCCCGTCGCAGATGCGAGGCTAAGAGACCCGCGCCCGCTCCCAGACGCCGCAGCACGGAATGACGAACCACGCCGCGAGGGCACCGGGGATCAGGTCGATGGCGATGACCGCGGGCGGCCTGCGTGGGGATAGGCCCATCGTGCTCCCCGTGAGGGGAGGTTGCCGCATTTCAGAGGACGCGGCGGACGCCGGGGAGCCGGCGGATCGGGCCGGCGAGTGCGAAACAGGCCGGGAGCACCACGACAGCCGCGATCGCGAACTTCGCCGGCGTCGGGAGGTCCAGCATGCTGAGGGCGTAACCCGCCGCCGTCACCACGAACGCGTGGATCACGTACACGGTGAACACATGACCGGACAGGTACCGGCGCAGCGGCCCCTGGGTGTTGAGCCTGCGGCGGAAGAAGGTGAGCAGCGCGAGAACGATGCCGACCGCGAAGGTGGAGTCCCACAGCGCGTAGAACAGCGAGCTCAGCGTGCCGTACCCCAACATCGCGTCGGTCCCGCCGGTCAACGCGAGCGGGAGGAGCACCAGGGTGGCGCCGATGGCCATGCCGAGCCCGACCCTGCCCATCCGAGCGGTGGTGGCGTGGAACCAGCCGCGCCGGTATGCCACCGTCCCCAGGACGAAGAAGCTGACGTACTGCGGAAGGTAGGCGCTGCTCGGGAAGTTGATGACCGGCACCTCGAAACCCAGCGGGAGCGCGATCCGCAGCACGTATGTCACCAGGGCCAGTGCCGGCACGAACCCGATCACCGTCGGGTAGGTGGGCGGCTGGGGGGTTCGGTTGCGAGAGCGGCGTTCCCCGGTCACGAGGCGGAACACGGCGTAGGACCCGTCGAGGACGAGGAGCGCGAGCACGAACCACAACGGCCCGGTGCCGATGGTGTGCAGGTAGGCGTCGAGCAGCGAGCCGCCATGGTAGGAGCCGGCGTACAGGATCGGGTTGAGCACGAAGGAGAACGTCACCAGCGGGATCCCCAGGCGGACCAGCCGGTCGCGCAGGAAGGCACGCGGGCCCTTGCGGTCGTACGACCTGGGTGTGAAGTAGCCGGAGAGCAGGAAGAACGCGCCCATGAACCATGCCTGGTCGACGAGCAGGAAGACCGTCAGTCCGACCCCGACGGCTCCGCTGGTCGGCTTCTCGGTGTAGTACCAGGCCGGGAGCCCGCTGTAGGTGCCCGCGACGTGGTGCAGGACCACCAGCGAGATCAGCAGGATCCGGAGATTGTCCACGAACCACAGCCGCGGCGGGGACGCGGTGCTCTGGCCGGGCGACGCGCCAGAAAGCACGGCTGCGGTCGTGTGATCGATGGTTGCCATGTCTTGCTCTTTCTTCGTGTCGCCGGTCGTGATGCCGACGTTAGGAAGCGAACGAGCGGCGCGGTATGGGGCAGGACGTACGAGCGGGGTGGGTCCAGACCCACTTCGGAGCCGGTCCGATGGGAATCCGGCTCCAGGTTGCAGAGCTACGTCAACCCATGGTTGACGAACATGCGATCGATAAGTCCCATCAAGAGGGGGTCCCCGACTGGCGAGCTCGCGTATTCGACTACTACAGTTTGATTGGACCTGTCGCAGCTACATCCAGGGCGTTTCCGGGATGATGAGCTTGAGAGCGTGGCATCACTGCTCCGTCAAAACCCGTGTGACCACCGTGGCGAGCGCCGTCATGGCGCTGGTCTGCGTCTCCGTCACCCTGCTGCTGTTGATGGCCGCTCCCCAGCCTCCGCTCTACGGCAGTCCGGCCGTACTTGCTGAACTCATCAGTGGTTCGCTCCTGCTGATCGCGGCCACCGCGCTCGGGACGTACTGGATGATGAGCAAGACCCTGCAGCCGGTGCGCGCCATCAGCGGGAAGCTCGCCACGATCCGGCCTTCTCATCTCAGTGAGCGGGTTCCGCTGCCAAGTCATGATGACGAGTTCAAGGAGCTCGCGCAGGCCACCAACCAGACGTTGGAGCGAGCCCAGGCGGCGATCCAGGCTCAGGTGAGGTTCGCCTCGGACGCCTCCCATGACCTGCGCAACCCGCTCGCGGCGATGCGTACCGAGATCGAGGAAGCGCTCATGCGGCGAGAGGAGACCGACTGGGCGGAAACCGCCGACAGGCTGCTGGAGTCTGTTGAGCGGCTGCAGGACTTGGTGACCAACCTGCTGGAGATCTCCCGACTTGACGCGGGTGTCATCGGCCAGTACGACCTCCTCAACCTCGCCGTCCTGGTGGACGGCGAGCTCGACCACCGGCAAAGCAAGATCCGGGTGGTCAGGAGGTTCAGTAGCGGCGTGATGGTCTACGGAGAGCGGATCGGTCTCACCCGACTGCTGCACAACCTCATGGACAACGCCGAACGCCACGCCCACTCCATGGTCATGGTCACCGTCGAGCACCGGGGCGACGCTGCGGTGCTGGAGGTCTACGACGACGGGAGCGGGGTGCCGCCCGAGCAGCGGGAGGTCATCTTCGAGCGCTTCGCCCGCCTGCCAGACGCGCGTGCCAAGGACACTGGCGGCAGCGGCCTGGGCCTGCCGATCGGCCGGCAGATCGTCGAAGACCATGGTGGCACCCTCACCATCGAAGACAGCCGATCCGGGGCACGGTTCGTCGCACGCTTCCCCCGGCCAGCCGTGTGAGCGACGCAGACGAAGCCTCGACGTCGGCCCGTGCGCCCATGGGGGCGCTGTCGTTTGACACCCTTTATAGGTAACCGCTATCTATTGGCTAACCGTTAGGGGATGGAGTGCAAGACGCAGTGCTGGCGATGCTCGCCAAGGAGCCGACGCATGGGTACGGCCTACGCGCCCGGCTACGGCAGAGTCTCGGCCCGCTGGGCGAGTCGATGAACCCCGGTCAGATCTATGTGACCTTGGCCCGGCTGGAAAAGGCGGGCCTTGTGGTCTGCGAGCGGGCCGATGGCCTGCCCGAGCGGCCGGAGCGCAAGGTCTATGCGCTGACGCCGGCCGGGCAGCAGCGGGTGGCCGCCTGGCTGGCCGAGGTGGGCTGGCCGAAACCGGACCTGGCGGAGTTCCATCTCAAGCTCGTCGCGGCCGCCGCCGCCCGGCTCGCCGACCCGGTCGAACTCGTGGCAGCGCAGCGCCGTGAGCTGCTGCGCCGCCTGCGTGAGGCGCAACACGCAGCACTGGCCGAGCCGGAGGGATCGGCCGCCGTCCTGCTGCTGGAGGGTGTCGTGCTGCGGCTGCGGGCTGATCTGCGCTGGTTGGAAGCCTGTGAGCGGGCCTGGTCCAAGATCGATGACAAATCTGAGGATGCATGAACGAGTCGAGTGCTGTGGTCCGGGCCCGCGGCTTGGTGAAGGAGCATGGTCAGGGGCAGAGCCGCATCCGCGCGGTTGACGAGGTCGACCTGGAGGTGCCCCAGGGGCAGATGCTGGCGGTGATGGGCCCAAGCGGCTGCGGAAAGTCGACCCTGCTGCACCTGCTGGGCGGCCTGGAGCGGCCCTCTGGCGGGGAGGTGTGGCTGGCCGGGCGGCGCGTCGACGCCCTCAGCGAGCGGGCTCTTGCACGGTTGCGGCGCCGGTCGCTGGGCTTCATCTTCCAGGCCTTCCATCTGGTGGAGGAGCTGTCGGCGACCGAGAACGTGGAGCTGCCCGCGCTGCTGGCCGGGCGCTCGCGGCGCGAGGCCAGGCGGCGCGCGAGCCTCCTGCTGGAACGGGTCGGGCTCGCCGGCCGCGCCCGGCATCTGCCTTCGGAGCTGTCGGGCGGGCAGCGTCAGCGGGTCGCCATCGCCCGCGCGCTGGCCAACGAGCCGCTGATCGTCCTGGCCGACGAGCCGACCGGCAACCTCGATACCGCGGCGACGCTCGACGTGCTGAGGATCTTCGAGGACCTGCGTACGGCGGGGCAGACCTTCGTGATCGTCACGCACGACGAGCGGGTCGCGGCCACCGCGGACCGGCTGGTGTCGATGCGCGACGGGATGTTCGTCGACGACATCCGGCTGGCCGGCACCGGCACCGGGCGGCTCGGCGGCCTGATCGGGCTGGAGGGCTGAACCCCATGGGCCGTACTGTGCTCATCTTCCGCCTCGTGCTGGCTGACGTCCGCCGGCACAAGGCCCAGGCCGCGATGCTCCTGCTCGCGGTGGCCGTGGCCACCGCCACGCTGGCCCTGGGCCTGTCCCTGCGCGGCGTGAGCGACGCGCTGTACGAGCAGACCCGCGCGGCCACCGCCGGGCCGGACGTGGTGGCACTCTCCGGCGACACGGGCCCCGCTGTGACCTCGGCCCTGGCCTCGCTGGCGAACGAGCCCGAAGTCATCGCCCACCATGGCCCCTATCGCATCGTCTACGCCGACCTCACCACGCGCGATTCCACCGCGTCCCCGGTGGTGGTGCAAGGCTTCGCCGAGACGCCCGGCGCGGTCAACCGGCCGCTGCTGACCTCGGGGCAGTGGGTACGCTCCGGCGGCACGGTCCTCGAACGCGGCTTCGCCACAGCGCTGGGCGTCAGCGTCGGCGACCGTGTCACCATCGCCGGCCGGTCGTACCCCGTCGTCGGGATCGCCGTCACCGCGGCCACCTCCATCTACCCCTGGGCGGCGCAGATCGGGCCGGGCGGTGGTCCCAGCGACTACAGCGGCCTGGCCTGGATGACCCGATCAGATGCCCGGGCCCTGGCGTCGTCCCAAGACCTCTCGGTGACCTTGGCCCTGGACGTCAAGCTGCGTGACCCCGCCGTGGCCGAGGCCTTCCTGGACGCCCACCGCGCCTCCACCCTCAGGGTGAACTTCCATACCTGGCAGTTCACGGCCGAGCAGGACATGGTCATCCTCAGGGACAGCCAGCCGATCCTGGTCGTCGGTAGCTGGCTGCTCAGCTTCCTGGCCATCACCGGAGCGGCGGCGCTGGCCGCGGGGCGCGCCGTCGAGCAGACGCGCCGGGCCGGGCTGCTCAAGGCCGTCGGCGCCACCCCGGGTCTGATCGCCACCGTCCTGCTCACCGAGTACCTGGCGCTGGCGCTGGTCGGCGACGCGCTGGGGCTGGTGATCGCCCGCCTGGCCGTGCCCGCCATCGCCAGCCCCACGGCCAGCCGGATCGGCGACGCGGTCGGGCCGACCGGCGCCACCGTTGCCGCGGCGACCGTCCTCGCCGTGGCGGTGGCGGTGCTGTCCACGCTGCCTCCCACGCTGCGGGCCATGCGTACGGCGACCGTCACGGCGCTGGCCACCACCGCGCACCAGCCCCGCCACCGACCCTGGCTCACCGCACTGTCCGCGCTGCTGCCCACGCCGCTGCTGCTCGGGCTGCGGCTGACCGCCCGCCGGCCGGGCCGCGCCGTGCTGCAGGCGTGCTCCACCGCCACCACGGTGATCGCGATCGTCGCCCTGCTGACCCTCTACGCCCAGCCGGAGAGGGGCTACGGCCTGAATGGCTCCTCCGCCCTGCCCAACCTGCGCGGCGAGCACGACCGTCAGCTGATGCTCGCCGTCGCCATCCTGCTCATCGCGCTCGCCGTCGTGAACACCATCACGCTCACCTGGACCACCGCCATGGAGGCCCGGGTGAACATGGCCATCGCACGTACCCTCGGGGCCACCCCCGGACAGATCACCGCAGGCCTGTCCACCGCCCAGCTCCTGCCCAGCCTGCCCGGCGCCCTCATCGGCGTCCCTCTGGGCATCGGCCTGTGCTCGCTCTTCGCCGCCGGGAATTCGACGAACCCCCCCTCCTCCTGGCTGCTCGGCGCCGCACTCGCGACTCTCCTGGCGACGGCGGCGCTCACCGCCCTGCCGGCACGCCTGGCGGCCCGGCGGCCTGTGGCACAGACCCTCAGCGCCGAAACGGCCTGACCGATCCAGCTCAGCAGGCAATGGCAGGACCCGCAGAGACCTCATCCGTCTCACGAGCGTTCGCCGACAGCCGCCCGTGCCACCTCGGCGGTGGTGAGGCCGCCGACGGCGCGCAGCGTGAGCGCCACCTGGGAGGCGGGCGTCAGCGCCGGGTGGCAGCACAGGAACAGCAGCGTGAGGGTGTTGTCGTGGTCGCCCGGGCTTTCGTCGCCGGGGGCTGGCGCGAGGCCGGCGTCCGGCGCCTCCCGTACCGCCGCGGTGGCCTCCCGGCGACGGCGGGCCCGCTCGCTGCGTACCTGGTCGATCAGGCGGCGGGAGGCGACGGTCACCAGCCAGGACCGCGGGCTTTCCGGGACGCCCTCGGCAGGCCACTGCGTCGCCGCCGCGAGCAGCGCCTCCTGCACCGCGTCCTCGCACTCCTCGAACCCGCCGTACCGGTGCAGGAGCACGCCGAGGACCTGCGGCGCCAGTTCACGCAGCAGGTCCCCGAGGCGTTCGGACGCGCTCACATCTCCATACCGGCCGAGTCCATCAGCGGCCGCACCTCCACGCCGCCGACCTGACCGCTCGATATCAGGATGGCCAGTTCCACGGCACGCTCCCGGCTCTCGCAGTCCACCACGTACTGGCCGGCGACGTGATCCGAGGTCTGTAGGTACGGGCCGTCGGTCACCGTCACCACGCCGCCCCTGACCTTTATGACGGCGCTGATGGAAGGGTCGGCGAACACGTGGGCACTGATCAGTTCGCCTGCCTGCCCGGCCGCGGCCAGGAACTCCTCGTGGTCGAACCCTTCTCCCGACAGGTCCGCCGCGCTCAGGTAGAGATTCAGCAGGAACCTCACCGCGTGCTCAGTCGTCCGCCGTGCCCGCGAAGACCACCGGACGCACCTCGATGCCCAGGCCCTCGACGCCGGCGTCCGGAATGAGCGCGGCCAGCTCCAGGGCACGCTCCCTGCTGTCGCACTCCACCAGGTAGTAGCCGCCGAGGTACTCCTTGGCCTCAAGGTAGGGCCCGTCCGTCACCGCCGGGACGCCGCCCCGGACTCTGACCACAGCGCTCTGCGACCGGTCGGCCAGCGCGACGGTACTGATCATCTCCCCGGACTTCTTGACGGTCTCCATGAACGCGCCGTGGCCCCTCATCACCTCGTTGCGCTCCTCCTCGGTCAGCGCGTCCCAGATCTGCGGGTTGTTGTGCATGATCAACAAGAATTTCATCTCGTCTCCTTCGACGGTCGGGCGCCACCCTGAGGCGCCGTTCACCATGGAGTCGACGCCGGTGCCGCATTCTTGCGGTATCGGACCGCAAGAATCTCCCCACCGTTCCGACAGCTTGCACACGATGTCGGAGACGTCCCGCGCCGGACGCCGGGCCGCCGAGTGTTCCGCGCCGTCCATGCCGAGCATCGACGACGGCCGGCTGCGGAACAGCCGCTGCTGGACGGCGAGCGGTGGAAGGCCATCGCCGAGGACGTGCTGCACGGCCTGAGCCTGGACGAACCGGTCGAGGAACACCTGGCCGGCAGGTGAGGGCGCTGAACGCGGCGGCATCACGGTACGCGGCGCGTCACCGCTTCGGGAGGAGCTCGTCCGTTCACAGCGGACGACAAAAGGCAAAGGCAAGGAGATTACCCACTCCCTGTCACTTCCAAGCTATAGCGCACCGGGGGGCTTGCGGCAAGACCCGGGTCGTGCTGCAGAATCGTCGGCCGAGGCCAGAACCTGCGGAAATCACTCGATGTATGGGCACGCGGGACGCCGAACCGCCGGTGGAACTCGCGGTGCGGTTGCGGGAACTCGGCGCGGAGGTGCGAGTGTGCGCGCCGCCGGACTGCGTGGAGCAGCTGGCCGCAGTCCAACTTGTTGAATGGGGGGTTTCATGATTGACGTGATCATTGCCGGCGGCGGACCGACCGGCTTGATGCTGGCCGGCGAGTTGCGGCTGCACGGCGTGCACACGCTCGTGCTGGAGAAGGACGCGGAGCCGACCAGGTATGTCCGCGCACTCGGCCTGCACGTGCGCAGCATCGAGGTGATGGACCAGCGCGGTCTGCTGGAGCGGTTCCTCGCCCACGGCCGGCAGTACGAGGTCGGTGGTTTCTTCGCCGGCATCACCAAGCCCTCTCCCAACAGGCTGGACACCGCGCACGGCTACGTCCTCGGCATTCCGCAGACCATCACCGAGCGCCTGCTGGCCGAGCGCGCGGCCGAGCTCGGCGCCGAGATCCGGCGCGGCTGCGAGCTGGTCGGGCTGGGCCAGGACGAGCATGGGGTGACCGCCGAGCTGGCCGACGGCACGCAGCTGCGCTCGCGCTACCTCGTCGGCTGCGACGGAGGCCGCAGCACGGTGCGCAAGCTGCTCGGCGTCGGCTTCCCCGGCGAGCCCACCAAGGTCGAGACACTGCTGGGCGAGATGGAGCTGACCGAGGATCCGGCGACGGTCGCCGCCATCGTCGCGGAGGTCCGCAAGACCCAGCTGAGATTCGGCGCCGGGCCCCTCGGGAACGGGGCGTACCGCGTCGTCGTGCCCGCCGCTGGGGTGGCTGAGGACCGCACGGTCCCGCCGACCCTGGAGGAGTTCAAACAGCAGCTGCGGGTGACCGCGGGTACCGACTTCGGTGTGCACTCGCCGCGTTGGCTGTCCCGCTTCGGCGACGCCACCCGGCTGGCCGAGCGCTACCGGGTCGGCCGGGTGCTGCTGGCCGGCGACGCGGCGCACGTCCACCCGCCGACGGGCGGGCAGGGCCTCAACCTCGGTATCCAGGACGCGTTCAACCTCGGCTGGAAACTGGCCGCCGAGGTGAACGGCTGGGCTCCGGAGGGGCTGCTGGACAGCTACCGCACCGAACGGCACCCGGTGGCCGCCGACGTGCTGGACAACACCCGCGCACAGATGGTGCTGCTGTCCACCGAGCCGGGGCCGCAGGCAGTGCGCCGGCTGCTGGCGGAGCTGATGGAGTTCGAGGAGGTGAACCGGTACCTGATCGAGAAGATCGTCGCGATCGGGGTCCGCTACGACTTCGGCGAGGGGCATGAACTGCTCGGACGGCGGATGCGGGACGTGGCGCTGAAGCGAGGGCGCCTCTACGAGCTGATGCACGGCGGCCGCGGACTGCTGCTCGACCAGACCGGCCGGCTCTCGGTGGCGGGCTGGGCAGATCGGGTCGACCACGTCGTCGGCGGCAGCGAGGAACTGGACATACCCGCGGCGCTGCTACGGCCTGACGGCCACGTGGCCTGGGTCGGTGAAGACCAGCAGGAGCTGCTCGGCCAGCTGCCCAAGTGGTTCGGCGCCGCCGTCAGCTGAGCGCGCAGCTCCTGACCGGCCCGCTCACCGGCACCTCCGACCCCAACGGCATGGGCGCGATGTTCTTCGCCGTGCTCGCCGTCGCCGGGCAGATCGAGCGCACGACATCCGGGAGAAGGGTTATCCCTACCATGAGTTGACGTGCTGACGGGATAATCCGGCCATTCTTGGACGGATAGCGTGATTACGTCTTAATTAACCACTGAAAGGGTTAATCCCGTTGTTCGGCAAAAAATCGTTCCGTCGCGCTATGTCACGTTCCACCATCGTCGCCCTGGCGGGCGTGGCCTGTCTCGCCGCCACCGCCGGCAGCGCCGGAGCGATCATCAACGGCAAGGACGCCACGCAGTCATACTCGTTCATGGCGTCGATCCCGTTGTCGGCGCCGGGCCTTGACCTCAAGGACGGCGTGTGCGGGGCGGCGTTGATCGACCCGCAGTGGGTGGTGACCGCGGCTCACTGTCTCGACATGGAGGTCGGGTCGATTCCAGCTGGAAAGGTCCGTATCGGCAGCGATCAGCGGAAGTCAGGCGGAACGGTCCGTAAGATCGCGCAGGCGGTGGTCCACCCCCGCTACGCCCAGGGGTCGCCCAACAAGAACGACATCGCGCTGGTCCGCCTGGACCGTCCCGTCTCCTACAAGCCCATCCGGATCGCCGAACGGCCAGGACGGCCCGGCACTCCGACCCGGATCATCGGCTTCGGCATCACCGAGTTCGAGCGCAACCCGGCCGACTGGAAGATGTCCAAGCGGCTTCGGCAACTCGACACCCGCCGAGGCGCGATCTCCGAGTGCGGCCCCGGCTTCGCGAGCAGCACCCGCCTGTGCACGGTCAGCCAGGTACCCAAAGCCATGGCATGCAACGGCGACTCCGGCTCACCGCAGATCCAGCGTGGCCGGGATGGCCGGTGGGAGCTCATCGGCGCCACCTCGGGCCCCGGTGCCAAGAGCCCGTCCTGCGCGGAAGGTCCCGGCCTCTACACCAATGTGCCCGCTTACGCGGACTGGATCAACAAGACGATCCGCAAGTACAGCTGACCCCTGCCCCTGACACGACCAGCGGAGGCAGGTGGGCCAGCGTCGTGACAAGGGAAGCCGGGCGGGGCGGGGGCGCGGCAGGATCCCCGCCTCCTCATAGTTGCGCACCGCCTGCATGGACAGGCCGTGCTCGCGCGCCAGATCGACGGGGCCGCAACCGTATTTTGAAGGTATAGCCTCGTCGGCACCAGGAAATGCCGCCAAAGTCTACACCGAGGGTTCAACGATACCGTTGAAGGTATGACGGCCTCGTTCCGGGACGCCGCCCGTCCCGGCCGATCCGGACCTCGTTAAGACTTCAACCCCTGTGCAGAAGGATGGCGCCATGGCGGATGACTCCACAACGATCGAACTCAGCCTGTCCGAACTCCGCGAGGTCGCCGGCTACGCGGTGGCGTGCGCGCGGCCCGCATTGGCGATCTTCGAACGTGAACGCCCTGACGATCGGCGCCCGCGAGCCGCGATCGACACTGCGCAGGCGTTCGCGGACGGAGCCAAGCGGAGCAAGGCACTACGCGACAACGCCTGGGCGGCGCACCGGGCGGCTCAGGAGACCCGCGATGCGGGGCAGGCTGCGGCGAGCGACGCTGCGCGCGCGGCCGGTCACGCGTGCGGTGCGGCGTTCCTCCACCCCCTGGCAAAAGCGACTCAGGTCAAGCACATCCTCGGATCGGCCGCTCATGCCGCACGAGCGTTCGAACTCTCCGCCGGAGACGACCCCGCCGTCGGAGCCGACCACATCGCGCAGTCGCGGATCCTTGCGCATCCCGTCGTGGTGGACGTCCTGAGCCGCTACCCGGTCGCCCCGCCTGACGGTGGACGGGTCGGAGAACTGATCCGCCAGTTGGACGCATCTCTCCGGGCCGGTGTAGCCAGCTCGAACCTTCGCATTTGCTCACCGCAGTCTGTCGACTACTGAAACGTAGGACGTGCGGGCTGGCTGTCGGAGGAAGAGCCGGCACGTCAGTACATGGGACTGCGGTGGACGGCATACCGATCTAGGATCGAGCCATGATCGGCTTTCCGGAGATGCTGCTCCTCCTCGTGGTCATCGCCGTCGTCGCCGGCGTCATCGTGGTGGCGATCGTCAGGGCGAGCACCCGAGGCAGCCGGCAGCCCGTCTTCCTGTCGCCGGACGAGCTGAACCACCAGCTACGCAGCCTGGTCGCCCAGGGCAAGCCCATTTACGCGATCAAGCTGCTGCGCCAGCACACCGGCATGCGCCTCAAGGAGGCCAAAGACGCCGTGGACGGCCTGGCGGCGGGGCGTCCCATCAACCATCCGGCACTCCACCGCCCGCCGACCGCATCTGCCGCCGTACCCCAGGCCGACCTGGCCACCGGGTCCGGCAGCTCAAGGAGACCGGACGCACCGAACAGGCCGTCCAGCTGGTGCGCGGTGAAACCGGCATGACGGAGGACGAGGCGGCGGCCACCGCGCACAGCGACGCCCGGCTGCGGACCGCGGCAAGCTGGCAGGAGGCCCGTGCCATCCTGTCGGCCGCCGAGGCCGGCGACTTCGGCACGGTAGTCAGGGAAGGCTGGTCGGCCGAGGTCGCCTTGATGAGCGGCGCCGCGTGGATGGGAGACGCGGCGCTGCTGGAGCGGGCCATGGATGGCGATCTGTCCGCCGGGGTGCGTCAGCGGCCGGTGAACGTGGCCGCCGGGCGGTCTCTGGCCGTGTGGGAGATGGACATCGTCAACCCGGCGGACAGCCCCGGCCACTGCCCGCCGTCGGTCGCATGGATCATGACGCTCAGCGGTGGCCGGGTGGCGCAGCTGCGCTTGTTCCACCCGATCCCGTTGAAGACCTCCGCCGTGCCCCCGGAGCTGCACGGCACCTGGCCCCAGTGATTCCACCCCATCCAATGTGATGCAGGTCACAGCTCTGGGATCGAACTTCGGCTCCGCTTCCACATCTTGCCGGTGTCATCCGCACCTTAAGATCGGGAGATTCGGCAGAAATGACGACGGTGGAAGCGTGGTATCAGCCGGTCAGCATGGAGCCGCCTGCAGCACGAAACGACAAGGAGCGACCCATCAGCGCCCCGTCCAGCTTCGCGGAGTTGCTGCGCCGGCATCGGCACGCGGCACGTCTGACGCTGGAGCAGCTCGCCGAAGCGTCCGGGGTCAGCGCCCGGAGCCTGTCGGACATGGAGCGCGGGCGCAGCACCGGACCGCAGCATCGGACCGTCACCGCCCTGGCGCAGGCGCTCTCGCTGGGGGAGGAGGAGCGTCAGCTGTTCATCGAGCTGGCGCGAGAGGGCCGGCTGCGCGATCACTGGACGCGTCCGGCTGGTCTGTGCGAGCTGCCGCGTTCGGTGGACGACTTCACCGGCCGTGCCGCCGAGCTGGCCTGGGCGGACGACTTCGTGCACGCCACAGATGAGCCGGGAGCCGCCGGTGTCGCCTTGATCACCGGCGCGGCCGGTCTGGGCAAGACCTCGCTCGCGGTGCGCGCCGCCCACATCCTGCGGCCGAGCTTTCCCGACGGGGTGTTCTTAATCGACCTGTTCGGCATGTCCCCCCAGCCGCTCACAGTCGACGACGCCCTGATGCAGGTGCTGCGCGCGCTCGGCGCCGCCGAGCGGCATGTGCCTCCCGACACCCTGGGGCGCGCCTCGTTGTACCGGTCGCTGCTGCGGGAGCGGCGCGTTCTGGTGGTGCTCGACAACGCCAGGTCGGAGGAGCAGGTACGCCCCCTGCTGCCGGGTGGCGGCCCGAGCAGAGCGTTCGTGACGAGCCGGCGGCTGCTGGCCGGTTTGGAGGGTGTGCACCGGCTGAGTCTGGGCCCGCTGCCGTCGCCGGAAGCCGCCGAGCTGCTGACCGGGATCTTGGGCAAGCGTGGTTCCTCCGACGGCGGAGTGGCGATCGGCGAGCTTGCCCAGTTGTGCGGTGGCCTGCCGCTGGCCTTGCGGATCATCGGCAACCGGCTCCTCAGCCGGCCCGGCTGGCAGGCCACCGAGCTCGTGGCCCGGCTGGCGGATGAGGAGCAGCGCCTCGACCAGCTCCGGGCCGGCGATATCAAGATCGCCAATGCGTTCGGGATGTCTTATGAGCAGCTCGCGACCTCCGCGCGGCGGGTCTTTCGCCGGTTGGCTCTGGTGCCCGGCCGGGACTTCGACGCCGCCCTGGCCGCGGTGGTCGGCGGGACGTCGATCGAGGACGCCTGGGACGCCCTCGACGAACTCGTCGACCTCGGCCTGCTGCAGGACGGCACATCGGGCCGCTACCGCTTCCACGACCTGGTCCGGCTGTTCGCCCGCGACCGGCTGCACGCGGAGGAGACCGCGGCCGAACGGGACGCGATCACCCAGGCGATGACGTCGTGGCTGCTGCGGACGGCGACCACAGCCGGGCGCTGGTTCGAGCCCGCCTACGGCAGGCCCGACCGGCCTGACGCCGACCTCGCCGACCTGTCCACCCCGGAAGAGGCCGACCACTGGCTCCGCGCGAATGCGGACAACTGGCTGGGTGCGTTGCGGGTCGCGGCGAGCGGCGGCGGGCATGCCGCCGTCCTCGACTGCGCCGAGTCGATGGACTGGTTCTCCGACCGGTGGATGCACGCGCCGCACTGGCACGAGGTCTTCACCCTCGGTGCCGAAGCCGCCGCCGCCCTGGGCGATCCGGCCCGGCAGGCCAGGCAGCTGAACTTGCTGGCCTGGGTCCATCTGGTGCCGCGAGACGACCCGGAGGCCGCGCTGCGGTACACAGCCCAGGCGATGGACCTCGCTACCCGCAGTGGCGACACGGCGCAGATCGCGTCGGCCCACCACAACGCGGGAGGCGCGCTTCGCAGGCTCGGACGGCTCGATGAGGCCACCGCGTCGGAGACCCGAGCAGCGGAGATGTTCAGGGCCATCGGTGACATCGATTCGTACTGCCAGTGTCTCGGCTCCCTCGGCACCTGCCTTCGCGACGCCGGAAACCACACCGAGGCACTGGAGCAGTACCTCGACTTGTGGACCCTGGTGAACGACGGCCAGTCGGGGGTGACGCCGAGCATCGCGGCGTTCACCCGGCCGATCGCGCTCGCCCGCGTCGGCGAATGTCTGGGATTGCTCGGCCGCCGGTCTGAGGCGATCACCAAGCTCACCGAGGCGATCAGCCTCATGGAGCAGGCTCAGTTGCCCGCCCCGCAGGCCCGCTCCCTGGAGACACTGGCGGCCTTGCTGGCCGACGAGGGCCGGACCGGGGAGAGCCGCCGAGCGTACGCACGTGCGGCCGAGGTGTTCGAGGCGGTCGGTGATGCCGAGGCGAGCAGCCGCTGCCGCGACCTGGCGACCGCCGCACCCTGACACGCAGAAGGCGGGTGCGCGGAACTTCTGCGTGCTGTTCTGCGTGGTCTGGCGCCCTGCGCGCGACTTGCATTGAGCGCACGGGGACAGGCGTCGGGCCTGTCCAACCAGGTCAGGAGCGACCATGACCACCATCAGGAACATCGTGCTCGTGCACGGTGGCTTCGTGGACGGATCCGGCTGGCAGGGCGTCTACGACGAGCTGACCAGAGACGGCTTCCGCGTCCACGTCGTGCAGAACCCGACGCTGTCGCTGGAAGGTGACGTCGCGGTGACCCGCCGCGTGCTGGACTCGCTCGACGGCCCGGCCGTCCTGGTCGGCCACTCCTACGGCGGGGTCGTCGTCAGCGAGGCCGGAACCCACCCCAACGTGGCGGCGCTGGCGTACATCGCCGCGTTCGCCCCCGACAAGGGCGAATCGGTCAACACCCTCATCGCCGACCCGCCGCCCGGCGCGCCGGTGCCGCCGATCCTGCCGCCCGTGGACGGGTTCCTGTTCCTCGACCGCGACAAGTTCCACGGCTCGTTCGCCGCCGACCTGCCCGACCAGGTGGCCGCGTTCATGGCCGACGCGCAGGTCCCCTGGGGCGTGGACGCGCTCGGCGGTACGGTCACCGAGCCGGCCTGGCGGCACAAGCCGAGCTGGTACCTGGTCGCCACCGAGGACCGCATGATCCCGCCGCCGGCCCAGCGGGCCATGGCCGAGCGGGCCGGGGCGACCGTGGTGGAGGTCATCGGCAGCCACGCCGTCTACGTCTCCCAGCCCGCCGCGGTCGCCGGCCTCATCCGCCAGGCCGCCGCCTAACCACCTCACGTGGAGCCGGTCCTGGCCGCCGGCTAAGGACCGGCCGACCGCGACAGGAGAACCATGGACCGTCCTGCTTACTGCCGCGCCGCATTGACCAGGCTCACCGCGTTGAAGCAGGCGACGGTGACGAGCAGATGGTGTCGATGTTCGTCCAGCCGCGACCGCCTGAGCGCTGCCCCGGCAACTCCGGGCAGCACTCTCTGCTTGAGGAGCACCTGGTGAGCCCTTCCTCCGACCCGCTGATGCCCGGTACCCACACCGTGAGCATCAGGGGAGTCCTGCAGCGTTACCATGTCGCCGGCGCCGGTCCCGTGTGCCTCGTCCATCCGGGCGGACCCGGGCTCGGCTGGGAGTACCTGCGCATCCCCGACCTGGAACGGCATCTGACGCTGGTCTATCTGGAGCCGATCGGAACCGGCGCATCCGGGCACCTGCCCCGGCCGCAGGACTACCGCATCGACACCTACGCCCAGTTCCTGCACGGCCTCGTCGACCATCTGGCCGCACCGAGCGTGTTCCTGCTCGGCCACTCCCACGGCGGATTCGTCGCTCAACGCTATGCGCTGACCCACCCCACCGCCCTGACGGGGCTCATCTTGTTCGACACCTCGCCCCGCACCGGACAGGAGTTCTGGAACGAGGCGCTGGCCAACCTCGACCGTCTCCCACAGCGCCACCCCGACCAGCCGGAAGCGGCCGGCATCCCGCTGGCGTTCCGGCAGACCTTGGCGGCCACCGACAACGAATCCTGCACCCAGGGCCTGCGTGCCGTCCTGCCCGCCTACTTCGCCGACTACTGGGCCCACGAGTCCGACCTGGGCCCGCTCCGGGCCGGCTTGCGCGCGTGGGTCGATCCCATGCGCGCCGCCGAACCACCCTTCGACGTCCGCGACAAGCTGGGCGACATCGCCACGCCCACCCTGATCATCAACGGCGCCCACGACTTCATCTGCGGACCCCACTGGGGCCAGATGCTGCACCAGAGCATCCCCAACTCCCAGTTCGTCCTCCTGCACGACAGCGGGCACATGGGACACATCGAACAGCCCGCCGCCTTCACCGCCGCGATCGCCGAATTCACCCGCGAAGCCAGCAGGGCGGCATCGAGCTGAGGAAGAAGGATCCCCGGCAAGTCCACGCTGTTCGACCGGCATGGCGTCGTAGGCATCAACGCGTATTCGCCGATCGCGTCGGGGCCGCCGTGGAGGGCGACGGCCGCCGTCACGGCGTCGGGCGCGGTGAAGAACTCGACGGGAAACCAGGGGCCATAACGGTCACTCACAGGCGATCAACGAGAGCGACCCGTCACTACGTTTCCGCTGGTGACGGGCCTCTTCCAGATCAGAGGCCGAGGGCGTCGCGAAGCTGTGCGCGGGTTCCCGGCAACATCGCGCCGATCTCATCGGTGATCTTGGCTTTGCCGCCGTAACAGAAGGACGACACGTCCCAGGTCAGCCGTTATGGCGCGTGGTCAACAGGTACCGGTGAAGCGAGGTCTTGGGAATGCCAGTCTTGGCGGCGATCTGCGCCAGCGAGTCGCCTTCGGCCTTGAGCAGGCGCGCGTAGTCGATTTTCTCGACGGGGTGCGCGATGGGGCGTCCCACGTGTTCGCCCGTGGCTTCGGCCACGCTGCGGGCGTAGGCGCCGCGCTCGGCGGTGAAGGCGGCCGTCGCCGAGGGCGACCCTCACGGGCGGCCCGGTGAGGACGGGCCTCCCGGCCGGTCGTCCGTCGCGCGGACGGCGACGGCCGCGATGTCGTCGTCGAGTCGGCCGTGGCTGTAGTGGACCAGGTCCCCGTGCAGCTGCTCGAGCAGCCGGGAAGGGGAGTCCGCGTCCCACTGGCCCGCACGCTGTGTCAGCGGGAAGAACGCGCCAGTGCGGTCGCGGGTCTCGGTGACGCCGTCGGTGTACAGCAGCAGTTGGTCGCCGGCGGCGAAGGGAAGGGGGTCGATGTGATACTCCTGCCCGAGCAGGGCGCCCATGTTGATGGGCGGCGAGGGAGCCGTGGGCGTGACCTCGCGGACCGTTCCCGCGCGGAGCAGCAGCGGCGAGGGGTGGCCGCAGTTGACGATTTCGACCACCGATCCGTCGTCGGGGAACTCGGCGAGCAGGGCCGTGGCGAAGTACTCCGGGTCGTCGCCGGACACCAGCGTGACGTAGCGGTTCATGCTCACGTCCAGTCGGCGGGCCAGCCGCGCCAGGTCCGGCTCGTCGTACGCGGCCTCCCGGAAGCATCCGACGATCGCCGAGGCCATGCCGACCGCGGGGAGTCCATTGCCGCGAACGTCTCCGATGATCAGGCGTACGCCGTGGGGCGTCTCCAGCGCTTCGTAGAAGTCACCGCCGACACGGGCCTGGGCCGCGGCAGCGAGGTAGAGCGCGTCGATGTCCAACCGGCCGAGGCGGTGGGGCATGGGGCGCAGCAGGACCTTCTGTGTCGTCTCGGCGACGGAGCGGACCTGGGCGAGGGTCTCCTCGCGCTTCTGACGCACATGGCTGGCGGAGGCGGCCGCGGCGGTCACACCCGCGATCACCGCGATGGTGAACAGGTGGGTGCGCGACTCCGACGGTTGGCCAATAGTTACGGCGATCAGGACGTCGATGGCCATGGCCAGCAGGCCGAGGGCCACCGTTTCGACCACCGGCCACATCGAGGCGGCGAAAGCGGGGGCGACCACGAGAAAGCGGCTGAAGTAGAGGTGGCTCGGAGTAAGAACGGACACCACGGTAACGACGGCGGTCAGCGCCAGGGGCGCCAGGAGCACCGGCTCCTCCCAGAGAATGTCCGCGCGACGCCACAATCGACTGGAATGGTTCACCTAAGCATCGTAGGGTGACTAACCTTTACCCTACGTGATCGAATCCGGCTGTCTGGGTCGGCTGCGGCAAGGCGTCGGTCGGCGGGGCGGTGGCCGGATCAGGCAGAGTCGCGCGGTTCGCTCTCGGCCGCATCCACCGGCGCTGTCAGGCCTGGTCATAGGCCTTGCCGGTCCCCCGTGCGGCGACGCCACGCGATGAGGAGGAACGCCTCGGCGGCCAGGGCGTCGGCGGCGGCGGACAACGGCCGGATCGCCGACGAGTTCCCGGTCGACAGCCTCGCGGGCTGATGTCGTTCACCGCGTAGACGCGACGGCCCCGACGCACTTACGTCCCATTTATCCCGGTCTGGGGTAGTTTCCGGTTAACTGCTCTGGCAGGTTCCCCCCACTGACTGGTGACGGAGGGAGAAGCATGGAGATCAAGCCACAGGCAGTCGTCATTCCCAAGGAAACCGACCATCTCGAGCAGGGGAAGTACGGCCCCGTCTTTCCGAGGACCCCGGCCTGCTACGGGTTCACTGTCATCGCCAAGGTCAAGCCCGGCCGGGCCGCGGCGATCCGCGACTACGGCCACGCGCTGGCCAAGGCGCTCGAAGCCGACCAGCATCTGCTCGCGCCGCTGAAGCTGCACTACCTGCGCTGGGTGCTCTTCGACGACGACACCCGGTTCATGTACCAGGGCATCTTCGACACCGACTTCGACAAGTACACCGAAGACGCCATCGCGCTGTTCACCAAGTCGGGCGTGAGCACCGCCTTCGAGAACCTCGAAGGGTTCCCCGAGGACTGGAGGACGAACCCCGAGGCGTTCATCAGGTTCGTCCGCGAGCACCAGTGCCCGAGCTTCATCGAGTACGGCGAGTATCCGTACGTCACCTCGGACGAGGTCAAGAAGGCGCTGAAGATCAAGCGCGCTCTGTCGGAGATGCTCGACCAACTGCAGTGAGGCCGGGCCACCGCCCGCCCGCCGCCCCGTCAATGGAGACGAGATGAGTGAGTTCAGGACCGCACGTACCTACAACCAGAACCATGTGCTGCGCGAGTACACCCCCGGACGCCGACGCGTGAGCATCTACGTCGCGTGGAGCTACCCTGCCGAGGCCGGCCGGAACCCGGCCGAGCTCGACAACCGCTTCTCCACCATGACCGAGGTCCGGCGCGTGGCCTGGCCCGCGTACGAGGACCCGAAGTGGTCCGACCCGATGCGGTTCCAGCAGGGCATCGCCGGGACACTGGAGCTGTTCTTCTGGGCCTGGGTGCCGTTCCAGCAGTTCGTCGAGGAGACCACCGGACACCCGGTACCCGTGTACCAGCGCATCGATCAGGCCGGTTTCCGCACCCCGCTCGACGAGCGGGTGCTGGCGGACACCGACACCTTGTTCGTGTTCGGGCTGGATCACCTGATCACCGGGCAGGAGGCCGCGCCCGAGGAGATCGAGGCGTTGCGGCAGTTCGTCGACCGGGAAGGAACCTGCCTGGTCCTGGGGCCGCACCACGACGTCGGGGCCTCTGACGACCTCGCCGTGCGCGACATGGAGTACCACCATCACGGCGACCTTCTGGTCCCACGCCAGCAGCAGTTCGGCAGGTACACCCGCTCCTTGATGCAGGGGCTCGGTGTGCCGGTGGAGAACCGCTACGGGCTGCGCCCCGCGACGCAGGGCCCGGGCAAGATCGCCCCGCTCTCCGTCGCCCGGGATCTGGACACCAAGGGATGGCTGGAAGGGGTGACGACCTTCAACTTCCACATGCACCTGCCGCACTACGCCGTGACGACGGACGACCCGAACGCCATCCACGTGCTGGGCAGGCAGCCGATCGACCTGTCGAAGCCGCACCCGTTCACCCAGGCCGGAAACACCGAGTTCAACATGTTCCTGTGGATGCCCCCGACCGGTGACCGGGGCGGCGACGTGCTCCTGGCGGACTCCACGATCTTCAGCTCGCTGTTCGGCGGAGACGAGAGTCTGCGCAACTTCTGGAGAAACGTCGTCTCGTCCAAGTAGTGCCGCAGGGAGGTGGTTATCCATGACCGAGCAAATCCATGCCGCGCTCGAACTCGACGACATCCAGCGCGGGGTTCTCAGCCTTCGGCCGACCCCGTACGCGGCGACCTACATCCTGTTCCGGATCGACGACCGCGCGCACGGGCGGGAGCTGATGCGGCGCGCGAGCGAGGTGGTGACCGCGGCCACCGAATCGATGAGTCCGCTGGGCGAGACCTGGGTGAGCATCGCGCTCACCTGCCAGGGCCTCAGGGCGCTGGGCGTGCCGCAGAAGTCGCTTGACACGTTCGCCTGGGAGTTCCGGCAGGGGATGGCCGCACGGGCGAACGCGCTGGGCGACACCGGCGAGAGCAGCCCCGAGAGCTGGGAAACGCCGCTGGGCACGCCCGACGTCCACGTGGTGCTGGTGGCGCTTGCGCCGGACGGCGCCCAGCTCGAAGCGGCCGTCGAACGCGCCCGCCCTGCGTTCCGGCGCCTCCCCGGTGTGGTCCCGATCTGGCGGCAGGACTGCTACACGCTGCCGACCGAGGCCGAGCCCTTCGGCTACCGTGACGGCATCAGCCATCCGGCCGTCGAAGGCAGCGGCATCGCCGGGTCGAACCCGCTGGAGGTGCCGCTCAAGGCCGGCGAGTTCGTGCTGGGCTACCGCGACGAGCTCGGCGGCGTCCAGACCCCGCGGCCCGAGGTGCTGGGCCGCAACGGCACCTACGTGGCCTTCCGCAAACTCCACCAACGGGTCGCCGCCTTCCGGCGGCACCTGAAGGACAACTCCACCGGCCCCGAGGACGAGGAACTGCTCGCGGCCAAGATCATGGGACGCTGGCGCAGCGGCGCTCCATTGGCGCTCAGCCCGCTGCGCGACGACCCCGTCCTCGGCGCCGACCCACGCCGCAACAACCGTTTCCTCTACGAGCGGGACGATCCGGCGGGGTTCACGACCCCTCCCGGCTGCCACATCCGCCGGGCCAACCCTCGCGACGCCGCGGTCGCGGGGGCGCCGAGGCTGCACCGGATGATCAGGCGCGCCACCGTGTACGGCCCGCCGCTGCCCGAGGGGGTCGTGGAGGACGACGGGGCCGACCGCGGGCTGATGTTCACCTTCATCGGAGCGCACCTCGGGCGGCAGTTCGAGTTCGTCCAGTCCGAATGGATGAACGACGGCGTCTTCTTCGGCGCCGGGGACGCCAGAGATCCGATAGTCGGGGCCGGCGACGGCACCGGCGAGTTCACGATCCCCCAGCGGCCGGTACGACGGCGCCTGAACTCGCTGCCGCGGTTCGTCGTCACACGCGGCGGCGAGTACTGCTTCATGCCCGGGCTGAGCGCCCTGCGCTGGCTCGGTGATCTCGAAGACTGACGCGCTGCGGCGGACGCCGCCCGGACACGGTCGCCATCGGGGTGCACGGTCTCATCGCTACGCCGCATCTGCTGTTCAACGCGGTCACCGTGAACACCGTGATTTCTCAACATGGTTTCAACGTGCCGGGAGGCGTGGAGGGACGGTCCGGATCCCGGGGGCGAGGTGTTGCAAAGCGAACGATTTCTACCTTGCGTTCGCCCACCCCGCCCCCGCCGTCGTGTCCTTTCGATCGATGCTCACCCGTACGTACCGGTGGCATCGGCCCAACTCATTGCGTCCGGTCGAACAGACCGTAGTCGTGGCTGCCCCGATACCACAGCGGCACCGGCGGCATCTCCGTGACGGCGTTTCGCCGCGCCCCGTGACGCGGCGCCGAAGCCGAATTCGGAGGCGACGAAGCGGCAACGGGCGGCGGAGCCGGCCACGACCAGTCGCTCCAGCTCTTTTTGGGCGTGGGGGAGCAGCCATGCGGCCAGCGACGCGAAAGCCGTGGTGCGTTTGTAGCACGCAGATGGTGGATGTGCACCCCCGGACTCGATGACGCGCTGGCATCTCTGCGGTCGTCGCAGGTCATCGCTGAAGCGTCGGCGGCGTTTCCGAAACGTTACATTCTTTGAAACGATTTTTCACTTGCCTCGATCCAGGGCAGATGCCTTTAATTTGGCCAGCCATCCAAACTAATTGGAGAGCGGTGTGAACCAGAACAGGTCCGGCGGCCGCCGCATGGACTCGACGAGTCGCACCAGATCTGCGGGAACCCCCGCGGACCAGGCCAGCGTGCGCCGCTCCAACCTCGCCCTGGTCCTGCGGCACGTGAGCGATCACGGCCCCTGCGCCCGCTCGGCCGTCGCCGTCGAGACGGGGCTGAACAAGACCACCGTCACCAGCTTGGTGAGCGAGCTGCAGGCGCGCGGACTGGTCAAGGAGACCGGGCCGCAGCACGCGGGCTCAGTCGGTCGGCCGAGCCTCGCGCTCGTCCTCGACGGCTCGCGGGTGGGCGCTCTGGGCGTGGAGGTCAACGTCGACTACATCGCCGCCTTCGTCACCGACCTGGCCGGCCGGGTCCTCATCGACCGGCGCATCGGCTTCGACGCCATGGGGTCCGGCCCGGAACGCTCGCTGGACGAGCTGACCCGGGCGGTCGAGCGCGCCGTGGCCGACCTCGACCGGCTCGGTGTCGTACTGGCGGGGATCACGGTGGCCGTCCCCGGTCTGATCGACACGACCACGGGCACCGTCGTCTTCGCCCCGAATCTAGGCTGGCGCGGGGTGGAAGTAGCCGAGCGGCTGTCGCGCGCAGGCATCCCGCAGACGGTGCCCATAACGGTGGACAACGACGCCAACCTCGCCGCGCTGGCCGAGTACACCTCCGGCGTCGCCGCTGGCACGTCCGACCTGGTCTACCTCACCGGCGAGGTGGGCGTCGGTGGCGGCGTGATCTCCGGCGGCCGACTGCTGAACGGCGCCGACGGGTTCGCGGGCGAGGTGGGCCACATGATGGTCGACCCTGAGGGGGAGCGGTGCGGCTGCGGCCGCGTCGGCTGCTGGGAGACCAAGGTGGGGCTCGCCGCGCTCGTCCGCATGGCCACCCCCGACCACGCCTACGGGACGAGCCAGCACGTCGTCCGTGATCCGGAGGAACGGCTCGCCGACATCGAGCAGCGCCGGGCAGAGGGGGATCCTCGGGTCGACGCGGCCGTCACGCACATAGGCCGGTGGCTCGGCCGCGGCTCCTCCCTGCTGGTCAACCTGTTCAACCCACGGGTGATCGTGCTGGGCGGGTATTTCGCCAGGCTCGCCGACCGGCTCATCCCCGACGCCCATGCGGAGCTGGAGCGCCTCGGCGTGACCGCAGCCACAGAGCGTTGCAGGTTCGTCCCCTCCGATCTCGGCTTCGGCGCTGCCTCGCGGGGGGCGGCAGGCGTCGTCGTCGAACGAGTGCTCGCCGACCCCACCACCATCCCTATCAGCCAGCCGTGACCCTCGCCTGTCCCATCTCTCCCTGAACGTCCTGCCTGCCTGACCACCTGTCCGGAGCCACGCCTGGCGCCCTTCCCGCCCAACACGGGTGCCGTTGCGCGGTGCGGGAAGGCAGGCGGGACCCCACCCACCCCCTCTTCCCGCCCCCGCTGAACGTCCCGTCCGTCTGTTCCGCCGTCCGGGGCCGCGCAGGCATCGCCAACGCCGACCTCGGTGCGACGCGGCAGTGCCGCCGGCGCCGCTTCAGCCGGACGGGATCCACCCCCTCGGCCTGCCCCACCCCCCAGGAGGCCCCTGTGCCGCGGTCATCTTCCGACTCGGCGTCCCTCCTCGTCATGCGAGGAATCGTCAAGCAGTTCCCCGGCAAAACGCCATTCTCGACATGATCATGGAAGGGGCCCCGGCATGAGCGAGCCTTCGGCGCCCGCGGTGAGCGGGCAGAGCATCGTCAGCGCCCAGGCGGGCGCACCCGCCCCTGCCGGCAGACTGCGGACCAGGCTGACAGCGCTTCCCCACCTGGGACTGATCGCCGCGCTGGTGCTGCTGTCCGCCGTGGGGCTGGCGACGACACCCGACACCTTCGCCACCGCTTCCAACCTGGTGAGCATCCTGTCCCTGGCCGCCACGATCGGCGTCATCACGGTCGGCGCCACCTTCGTGATCATCGGCGGCGGCATCGACCTGTCGGTCGGCGCGGTCATGGCCCTGGCCTCAGTCTGGGCGACCACGCTGGCGACCCAGTCCTACGGGCCGTTCATGATGATCGTCTGCGCCGTGCTCGTGGGCACGGGGGCCGGGCTGATCAACGGCCTGCTCATCGCGTACGGGCGGCTGGTGCCGTTCATCGCCACGCTGGCGATGCTGGTGGCCGCCCGAGGACTGGCCCAGCGGATGTCCGACCGCAAGACCCAGCTCGTACAGCAGGGCAACCAGGCGATCGTGGACCTGTCGACGACCCGGCTGCTGGGCATCCCCGTGCTGGTGTACACCTTCGCGATCGTGGTGGTGCTGGGCTGGGTGCTGCTCAACCGGACCACGTTCGGCCGCCGCACGTACGCGGTCGGCGGCAACCCCGAGGCGGCCCGCCTGGCGGGCATCGACGTCCGGCGCCACACGATGCTGCTGTACGCGCTGTCCGGCCTGTGCTGCGGCATCGCCGCGGTGCTCATCATGGCGAGGACGACCACAGGCTCTTCCACCCACGGCGACCTGTACGAACTGGACGCCATCGCTGCCGTGATCATCGGCGGCACGCTCCTCACCGGCGGGCGCGGCACGATCATCGGCTCGATCCTCGGCCTGCTGATCTTCACCGTGATCACCAATCTGTTCATCCTCAACGGGCTCAACACCAGCGATCAGCTGATCGCCAAGGGTCTGATCATCGTGGCGGCCGTGCTGCTCCAGCGGCGCTCTCTGCGATCACCTGTCTGACCCGTCACCCCCTCGCAAGGAGAAATTCTCATGTCCGATTCCGTCCCACGCCGGGGACTCCTCTTCAGCGGCGCCGTCATCGGGGCCGGCGCCTTGGTGAGCGCGTGCACCAGCAACGAGCCGGCCGCCACGCCGAGCAGCGCGCCCGCGCCCGCCCCCGCGGCCACCGCCGGCAACGACGCGCCCGGCGAGAAGGTCGTCATCGGCTTCTCGGCTCCGGCCGCCGACCACGGCTGGATCGCCGCCATCGCCAAGAACGCCGAGGACGCCGCCAAGCAGTACTCCGACGTGGAGTTCAAGCCGGTCGAGCCGACCAACGACATCAACACCCAGATCAGCGCCGTCGAGTCGCTGATCGCGGCGAAGGTGAGCGCGCTGGTGATCCTGCCCAACGACGGCCAGCAACTCAACCAGATCGCCCGCCAGGCCACAGACGCCGGCATCCCCGTGATCAACCTCGATCGGGTCTTCCCCGACAAGCTGTCGTACCGGACCTGGATCGGCGGAGACAACTACGGCATGGGCGTCGCGGCCGGACACTTCATCGGCAGGCGGCTCAAGGACAAGGGCGTGTCCGATCCGGTGATCCTGGAGATCCAGGGCATCGCCACCCTGCCCCTGACGCAGGACCGCAGCAAGGGCTTCGACGACGCGCTCAAGACCTACGGCTACAAGGTGACCGCCCGGCAGGACGCCCAGTTCACCGTCGAGTCGGGCACCAAGGTCGCCACCAACCTGCTGCAGGCTCACAAGAAGATCGACGCGATCTGGAATCACGACGACGACCAGGGCATCGGCGTGCTGGCCGCGATCAAGGAGGCGGAGCGCAGCGAGTTCTTCGTGGTGGGCGGGGCCGGCTCGGCCAACGCGATGCGTGAGATCCAGGCCGACTCCGGCGTGCTGAAGGCCACCGTCACCTACAGCCCCACGATGGCCGCGTCCGCGATCAAGCTGGCCCGCCTGATCGCCCAGGGCAGGGGCATGAGCGACCTGCTGGAGAAGCAGGTGCCGCAGTCCATCACGCTGGCGTCGGAGACGGTGACCAAGGACAACGCCCCCCAGTACCTGCCCCTCGGGTTCGAATCGTGAGCGCGCGCATCGGCGTCGGCATGGTCGGGTACGCGTTCATGGGCCGCGTCCACTCCCAGGCGTGGCGCAACGTCGCGGCCTTCGACTTCGAGTCGATGAACGAGCCGTGGTTCTGCGAGGGCACGGGCGGATTCCGGCGCATCCTCGTCACCGAGCCCGACCACCCGTACGCCGGCGCCTGGTGGCCGCCCGGTCACGGCCTCGGCTACGAGCACGCCTTCACTCACGAGGTGAAGGACTTCCTGGAAGCGATCGCCGCAGGTACCGCCCCGGAGCCGTCCTTCGACGACGGCCTGCGGGTGCAGCGTGTGCTGGGCGCGGTCGAGGATAGCGCGGCTCACGGGAGCCGGCTGACCCTTACGGAGGACGCATGACCAGGCCGATCACGCTGTTCACCGGCCAGTGGGCCGACCTGCCGTTCGAGGAGGTGTGCCGCCTGGCCGCGGAGTGGGGCTACGACGGCCTGGAGATCGCCTGCTGGGGCGACCACTTCGAGGTGGACAAGGCGCTGTCCGACGACTCGTACATCGAGCGCAAACTGGAGTTGCTGGCCAAGCACCACCTGAAGGTGTGGACGATCTCCAACCACCTGGTCGGGCAGGCCGTCTGCGACAACCCCGTCGACGAGCGGCACAAGGGCATCCTGCCCGCCCGCATCTGGGGCGACGGCGAGCCCGAGGGCGTGCGCACGCGTGCGGCCGAGGAGATGAAGGACACCGCCCGCGCGGCCGCGAAGCTCGGCGTCTCCACCGTGGTCGGGTTCACCGGATCCTCCATCTGGCACACCGTGGCGATGTTCCCGCCGGTCCCGCCGTCGATGATCGAGGCCGGATACCAGGACTTCGCCGACCGGTGGAACCCGATCCTGGACGTCTTCGACGAGGTCGGCGTACGGTTCGCCCACGAGGTGCACCCCAGTGAGATCGCCTACGACTACCACACCACGGTCCGCACCCTGGAGGCGATCGGCCACCGGCCGGCCTTCGGCCTGAACTGGGACCCCTCGCACATGGTGTGGCAGGAGATTGACCCGGTCGGCTTCATCCTCGACTTCGCCGACCGGATCTATCACGTGGACTGCAAGGACGCCAAGGTACGCGTGGGCGACGGCCGCCGCGGCCGTCTCTCGTCGCACCTGCCCTGGGCCGACCTGCGCCGGGGCTGGGACTTCGTGTCCACCGGGCGGGGGGACGTGCCGTGGGAGGACTGCTTCCGCGCGCTCAACGCGATCGGTTACGACGGCCCGATCTCCATCGAGTGGGAGGACGCGGGCATGGACCGGCTGCACGGCGCTCCGGACGCGCTGGCGCTCATCCGCGCCTACAACGCGATCACCCCGCCCTCCTCGGCGTTCGACGCCGCCTTCTCCGCCGAATGAACCCGCCGACGGGCGGCTGCCGGCAGCCGCCCGTCGCCCACAAGGGAGAGAAGTATGTACGAACCCACCCCTGACGACCGCTTCGCCTTCGGCATCTGGACGGTCGGCTGGGAGGCCCGCGACCCGTTCGGCGACGCCACCCGCGCCCCGCTCGACCCCGTCGAGACCGTGCACCGGCTGGCCGAGCTGGGCGCGTACGGCGTCACCTTCCACGACGACGACCTGCTCGCCGTCGAGGCTGACAGGGACAAGGCCATCGCGGGCTTCCGCAAGGCGCTCGACGAGACCGGCATGAAGGTGCCGATGGCCACGACGAACCTGTTCACCCACCCGGTGTTCAAGGACGGCGCGTTCACCAGCAACGACCGCGACATCCGCCGTCACGCCATCCGGAAGGTCATGCGCAACCTCGACCTCGCGGTCTCGCTCGGCGCGAAGACGTACGTGTGCTGGGGCGGCCGCGAGGGCGCTGAGTCCGACGCCGCCAAGGACATCAGGGCGGCACTGGCCCGCTACAAGGAGGCCATGGACATTCTCTGCGGGTACGTCCTCGGCCAGGGCTACGACATCCGCTTCGCCGTCGAGCCCAAGCCGAACGAGCCGCGGGGCGACATCCTGCTCCCGACGATCGGCCACGCGCTCGCCTTCATCAACGAGCTGGAGCACCCCGAGATGGTCGGCCTCAATCCCGAGGTCGGCCACGAGCAGATGGCCGGGCTCAACTATGTGCATGGCGCCGCGCAGGCGCTGTGGCATGGCAAGCTGTTCCACCTCGACCTGAACGGCCAGCACGGTCCGCGATACGACCAGGACCTGATCTTCGGCCACGGGGATCTGAAGAGCGCCTTCTTCCTGGTGGACCTGCTGGAGCACGGTGGCTACGACGGCCCGCGCCACTTCGACTACAAGCCTCTGCGCACCGAGGACGCGCAGGACGTCTGGGGCTCCGCCGCGGCGAACATGCGCACGTACCTGATCCTCAAGGAGAAGGCGCGCGCCTTCCGCGCCGACCTTGAGGTACAGGAGGCGCTGCGGGCCTCCCGGGTGGACGAGTTGGCCCAGCCCACGCTCGCGCCCGGCGAGACACCGGCCGACCTCCTGAACGACGACTTCGACCTGGAGGAGGCCTCGCTCCGCGGCTACCACTTCACCCGCCTCAACCAGCTCGCCCTCGAGCATCTGATGGGAGTACGCGGGTGAGCGCCGGCGGCGGCCGCCGAGGCTCCGGGCCAGGCGCGCTGATGGTCGGCGACCGCCCGCTGCTGGTTCCGCCCGTCCGGCCTCACCCATGTCATCGGCGATCTGGCTCCGGCAGGCACATGACGCCTGGGAGACGAGAGGAGTTGTGCCACGTCAGGTAGGGCGGCGGGCGGCACCTTCCGGCCATCACGATGACGCCCGCGCGACCGCTGTGTCGCGACGGGTGGCACGCCGACATCAGCCTGTCCCATCCACCCCGATCCGATGAGTTCGCCCTCATCTCACCCCCCAGAGGAGCTGCTTTGACAGTTCACCGATTTCGCGCCTTACGACGGGTGGCCGCGACGATGGCCCTCGGCCTTGTCCTGCCCTTACTGCCGCTGTTCGCGCCGCCGGCACAGGCGGTGACGGCGGGATCCGCCGCTGCGGCCGACTCCTTCAAGGTGCTCGTCTTCTCGAAGACCACCGGATTCCGGCACGACTCGATCCCCGACGGCATCGCCGCCATCCAGAAGCTCGGCCAGGACAACGGCTTCGCCGTCGACGCCACCGAGGACTCCGCGAAGTTCACCGACGAAGACCTGGCGCAGTACCAGGCCGTCATCTTCCTCTCCACCACCGGAGACCCGCTGGGTACGCAGGAGCAGAAGGACGCTTTCCAGCGATACATCCAGACAGGCGGCGGTTTCGTGGGCGTCCACGCCGCCGCCGACAGCGGTTACAGCTGGTCGTGGTACGGCAAACTCGTCGGGGCGTACTTCAAGTCGCACCCGGCGATCCAGCAGGCCACCGTCACGGTCGAGGACCCGGCACACCCGTCCACCGCGAATCTGCCCACGTCGTGGAGCCGTACCGACGAGTGGTACGACTACCAGGCCAACCCCCGCGACACCGTGCACGTGCTGACGTCGCTGAATGAGAAGTCCTACTCCGGCGGCACCATGGGAATCGACCACCCGAACACGTGGTGCCAGGACTACGACGGCGGCCGTTCGTGGTACACGGGCCTCGGCCACACCAAGGAGAGCTTCACCGAGCCGCAGTTCCTGAACCTGCTCCTCGGTGGCATCAAGACCGCCGCGGGCGCGGTGAAGGCCGACTGCTCGGCCTCGCAGACCGGCAGCTTCGAGAAGGTCACCCTCGACGACAACACCTCGAACCCGATGATGCTGGACGTCGCGCAGGACGGCCGGGTCTTCTACATCGACCGGATGGGCGAGATAAAGATCATCAAGTCCGCCGGCGGTACGGTGTCGGCCGGCAAGCTGAGCGTGTTCACCGCCAACGAGAGCGGGTTGCTCGGGCTGGCGCTGGACCGCGACTTCGCCACCACCAACTGGGTGTACCTCCTCTACTCGCCTTCGGGCGAGAACGTCGACCGGCTGAGCCGGTTCACCGTCAAGGGGGACACCCTCGACATGTCGAGCGAGAAGAAGATCCTCGACGTTCCGGTGCAGCGGGCCGAGTGCTGCCACCACGGCGGCGGCATGCTGATAGATCACAAGAGCGGTGACCTGTGGCTGGCCACGGGCGACAACACCAACCCGTTCGCCTCCGACGGCTACGCGCCGATCGACGAGCAGTCCGGCCGGGCGGCATGGGACGCGCAGCGCACCTCGGGCAACACCAATGACCTGAGTGGCAAGCTGCTGCGGATCCACCCCGAGGCGGACGGAACCTACACGGTGCCGCAGGGCAACCTGTTCGCGCCGGGTACGGCGAAGACCAGGCCGGAGATCTACGGCATGGGATTCCGCAATCCCTTCCGTATCGGTCTCGACCCGAAGACCGGATATCCCCTGGTGGCGGATTACGGCCCCGACGCCGGGTCCGCGAGCGCGACGCGGGGCCCGCAGAACACGGTCGAGTGGAATCTGATCAGCAAGCCGGGCAACTACGGCTGGCCGTACTGCATCGGCAACAACAGCGCGTACATCGACTACGACTTCGCCACCAAGACGTCCGGGTCGGCGTTCAACTGCGCCGCGCCGGTCAACAACTCGCCCAACAACACGGGCCTGACCAATCTGCCAGCGGCGACCGCGGCGACGGTCTGGTACCACTACGCGACCGACGCGCAGAACTTCCCCGAGCTCAGCGGCGGCGCGCCGATGGCCGGCCCGGTCTACCGCTACGACCCTGACCTGCAGTCGGACGTCAAATGGCCGGGGTACTGGGACGGCAAGGCGATCTTCGCCGAGTGGAACAGCAGCAAGATGTTCTCGTTCCAGCTCAACGAGGACGCCACCAAGCTCGCCAAGATCAATCAACTCTTCAAGACCGTGGGCTTCAAGAAGCCCATGCACTTCAGGTTCGGCCCGGACGGCGCGCTGTACCTGATCGAGTGGGGATCTGGGTTCGGCGGCGACAACGCCGACTCAGGCATCTACCGCATCGAGTACATCAAGGGCAACCGGCCGCCCATCGCCCGTGCCTCGGCGGACAAGACCGACGGGCCGGTGCCGCTGGCGGTGAAGTTCTCCAGCGAGGGAACGCGGGACCCGGACGGCAAGGCACTCACCTACGCGTGGGACTTCAACAACGACGGCACCGTCGACTCGACCGACCCCAACCCCACGTACACCTACACCAAGGCGGGCCAGTACAGCGCGGTCCTGACGGTGACCAACGCCGACAAGAAAACCGCGACGGCGAGCGTGGCGGTCGTGGCGGGCAACACCCGGCCGAAGATCACCTTCGACCTGCCGCCGAACGGCGGCTTCTTCGAGTTCGGCGACCAGGTCAAGTACAAGGTCACGGTCACCGACCCCGAGGACGGCACGATCGACTGCGACAAGGTCCAGATCCAGGCGATCCTCGGCCATGACAGCCACGGCCACCCCCTCGACCAGCACAAGGGCTGCGAGGGTGTCCTGCAGACGCTCACGGACAGCGGTCATGGCACCGACGACAACCTGTTCTACGTCATCGAGGCCAGCTACACCGACAACGGCGGCTCCGACGGTGCCCAGGCGCTGACCGGGCGCGGTCAGGTCATCCTGCAGACCAAGCGCAAGCAGGCCGAGCACTTCACCGAGACCGGCCGGGTGGCGGACGGCAAGGGCACCGACGCCGCTGGCGTGCAGACGCAGCCCACGGAGGACTCGGCGGGCGGCAACCTCAACATCGGGTGGACCCAGGACGGCGACTGGTGGTCGTTCGCCCCGGTCGACCTGACCGGCATCACCGGCATCCGGCTGCGGGCCTCATCCGGCGCCTCCGGCGGGACCGTGCAGGTCCGGCTGGGCAACCCCGAGAACGGGACGCTGATCGGCTCGGTCGACGTGCCGGGCACCGGCGGCTGGCAGACCTACCAGGATGTCACGCTGAACCTGACGAACCCGCCGGCGGACACTGGACCCCTGTACTTCGTCGTGCGCAAGCCGGCGAACGCGGCCGACAACTCCTACCTGGTCAATGTCAACTGGGTCGACTTCATCGGCACCGGAGTCACGGCGAACCAGCGCCCGAAGGTGACCCTCTCGGCGAACCCGACATCGGGTGTCGCTCCGTTGAAGGTCGACTTCACGGCAGCGGCCACCGACCCCGACGGCGACACGCCGCTCACCTACAAGTGGAACTTCGGCGTGAACGGAGCCCCGGAGCCGACGACCGCGGACGCGAGCTACACCTACGCCGCGCCGGGAACCTACACCGCCACGGTGACCGTGACCGACGCCAAGGGCGCGTCGGCCAAGGGGCAGCTCTCCATCAAGGTGGACGCGCCGAACACGGCGTGTCTGTCCGGCCGCTCCGACGACTTCCTCGGGACGGAGCTCGACCGCGGCCGCTGGTCGGTCATCAGGGAGAACCAGAACCTCAAGGTCGCGGACGGCAAGCTCGTGATCCCGACGTCGAACACCGACCTTTACGGAGCAGGCGGCAACACCTCGAACATCGTCGTACAACCGGCGCCGTCGGGAGCCTGGACGGCCACGGCCAAGGTCACCCTCGACGCCCGTGACTCCTACCAGCAGGCGGGCCTGGTCCTCTACGGCGACGACGACAACTACGCCAAGATGGTGCTGCAGGCGCGCGGCGCCAACGACCACGCCAACCGCATCTTCCAGTTCATCCGAGAGGAGAACGGCAAACCGAACGAGGTGGCGGCGAGCAACACGGCCGCGCTCGGGGACGCCTACCCCGACACCGTGTACGTCCGGTTTGTCAGCGACGGCACCAACCTGACCGCCTTCTACTCGGCCGACGGCATCACGTTCACCGCGATGCCGCAGACGAAGCCGCTCGCCGGGATCCAGACCCCGAAGATCGGACTGCTCTCCCTGTCCGGCACCGGCAGCCGCCCGGTGATCGACGCGTCCTTCGACTGGTTCCAGATCACCCCCGACGACACGGCGACCACGCCGAAGCCGGACGACGAGTTCGACGGCACGGCGCTCGACGGCTGCCGCTGGAACGCGATCGTGCGGTCCGACCCCTCGGCCGTACGGGTGACCGGCGGCAACCTGGAGATCGACACCTCGAAGGGCGACATCTTCGGGACGGGCAACACCGCGCCGAAGAACTTCATCCTGCAGAAGGCGCCGGACGGTGACTGGACGCTGGAGACCAAGATCGACGCGTCGGCGTTCAACCAGGCCTACCAGCAGGGCGGGCTCATGGTGTACGCCGGTGACGACGACTACGTGAAGTTCGACTTCATCACCGACAACGCCCCGGGTTCGGCGGTGGAGCGCAGGATCGAACTGCGCAGCGAGGTCGGCGGGGTCGTACAGCAGCCGCAACCGCAGGTCACCTCGCTCCCCGGCGGCGTGTGGTGGCTGCGGCTGAAGAAGGAGGCGGACACCTTCCACGGGTACTACTCCTCCGACGGCGCCAAGTGGACCGAGATGGCTGCGAACGGAACGTCGGCGCCGGTGAAGAACGCCAAGGTGGCCAGTGGTGCGAAGGTCGGCGTATTCGCCTTCGGCGTCAACCAGACGGAGTCGAAGACGGCCACGTTCGCCTCCTTCCACCTCTCCCAGGGCGGCACCGGAACCGACGACAAGACCGCGCCGTCGACGAGCGCCACGACCGCCCCGGCGCAGCCGGGGAGCGGCTGGTTCACCGCTCCGGTCACGGTCACGCTGACGGCCGCCGACGAGGCGAACGGCAGCGGGGTCGACCGTACCGACTACCAGCTCGACAGCGGCGCCTGGACCGGCTACACCACCCCGGTCATCGTCTCCGGCGACGGCTCGCACACGCTGGCCTACCGCTCGGCGGACAAGGCGGGCAACGTCGAGAACGCCAAGACCCTCGCGGTCAAGGTGGACGCGACAGCGCCGACGACCACCGCCCAGAACGCCGCGGGGAACGACGACGGATGGCACAACCAGGCGGTGCCGGTAAGCCTCACCGCGAAGGATGAGACGTCCGGCGTGGCGGGTATCGAGTACTCCCTGGACGGCGGCTCCTGGGCGCCGTACACGGATGTGGTCACCCTCTCGGGCGAGGGGCAGCATGAGCTGCGCTACCGCTCGACCGACAAGGCGGGGAACGTCGAGACCGTCAAGGCCGTAACCGCCAAGATCGACACCAAGGCCCCGACCGTCCTGATCTCCGGTGTGGCGGCCGGCGAGAAGTACGGCGACAGCCAGGACCTCGGCATCAGCTGGGAGGCCCTCGACTCGGGGTCCGGCGTCAAGTCGGTGAACGGCACGCTGGACGGCAAGCCGTTCGAGTCGGGCAAGGCTCTGGTGCTGTACGAGCTCCCGCTGGGCGAGCACACGCTCACCGTCACCGCCACCAACAAGGCCGACAACCAGACCGAGCAGGTGGTGACGTTCTCCGTCGTCACCTCGACGGGGGACGTCGGCAACCTGATCGACCGCTTCGAGGGGGCCGGGAAGCTCACCGACAAGAACGCGCACACGCTCCGCGGCAGGCTCGCGGGCGTCCGCGACGCGGAGGCCAAGGAGAAGGACAACGCCAAGATTGTCAAGGAGCTGGAGAAGTTCAGGGAACCCGCGGGCGACACCTCGATCGTCACGGACGACCAGGTCCGAGCCGCGCTCGTCCGCGACGCCGACGCGCTGATCGCTCAGTACGGCGGCAGCTCGAAGGCCGCACGATGAGCGAGGTCAACCCCGGCGCCACCGGACGAGCCCCGGCCGCTCGCTGATTCCCTCGCGGGTGCCCCGCGACGCTCGTCGCGGGGCACCCGCCCCACTCCGCTCTGATCAGTACGCACGTCCATCGGGAGGTGGCGGCCATCAGCCGGCACAAGACAGTGATGGTGTCCCGGTCCTCGGCGCACAGCCGGGCGGCGAGACCGCCACCAACGTGGCACGCTCGAGTCTCGCCTCCGCCGTACGTCAGATCGCCACCACCGTCGACACATACGCAAGCTCGCAGGCACTCACCGGGCCGATCCGCGAGACCGTGACGGCCCTCGCCATCCGGCAACGCGCTGACGCGATCTTCACCTGGTCGATCGGCGCCACCGCCCTCGACGCGGTGAACGTCGACGCGGGCTACGGGCACCAGCACGTGTTCCTGCCGGCCTCGCCCGGCAGTGGGGCACTCACCGCCGATCCCGAACACGAGGGGAGTAATTCGTGAACACGACACTGAGGAACACCGCAGCGGCTGTCCTGCTCGCCGTGCTCGTTCTGCTGCTCGGCGCGCCTGCGGCTTCCGCGCACGGCGGAGCGATCGTCCTGGAGGTGGCCGGAGACGGCGACCATGGCGTCAACGTGGTGGCCACCTGGAAAAAGGATCGTCACCCGGTCAGGGACACCGTCATCGGGACGATGGCCGCGACCTCCGCCGACGGCCGTTCCTTCGGGCCGGTCAAGCTCGTCTCGGCGCCCGAGGGCCAGAATCTCTACCGCGCCGCCCAGCCGCTGCCGACCGGCGTGTGGCGTGTCACGGTGACCACGACCGAACCAGCCAAGACGAAGAAGACCGTGGACGTGACCGCACGAGACCTCGTCGCACCTGAGCCGTCGCAGGCCACCAACGCGCCGCCACAGCTCGCCGGGGCACCGGCGCAGGCCGCCGCAACGGACCTGGGAAGTCCGGCCGGCACGCCGCTCACCACGATCGTCGTCATCGCGGTGGGGCTCGCTGCAGCGGCGGTGGCCGGTGTCGTGGCCGGAATGCACCTGCTCCGTCGCAAGCAGCCGGACATCCGGCTCTAGGCGCGTGATCAGGTTTCGCTGAATTCGACCAACGTTCTGGCCGCCGCAGATCCGGTCGGGATGCACCTCGTTTGTGGGGTGTGAGCAGGTTCCGCACGGCTGCCCGGCGCTTTTCCCGAGTCATACTCCTTGCGGTGCTAAGCCCTGGTGAGCCAGGTGACCTGGGCGCCGTTGTCGAAGGACTCGCGCCGGGTGGGGGTGAACAGGGTGGGGCGGAACTCCCCGGAGAACACCGGGATGCCAGTGCCCGCCACCACGGGGTAGCTCTTGAGGATGATCTCGTCGATCTCCGGGAGCAGGGCGGCGGCGAGCCTGCCGCCGCCGCAGAGGTAGATGTCCATGCCGGTGTCCTCCTCCTTCAGCCGCCGGACCAGTTCGATCGCGTCGCCGGTCTCCACCTCCACCGTCGGGTCGTCGATCGTCAGCGTGCTGGAGACGACGTACTGGCGCAGGTGGGAGTAGGGGCTGGTGGTGGGGACCCGCAGGGCCGGTTCGTAGGTGCCGCGACCCATCACCAGCGTGTCGAAGACCTTGTTGGGTACACCGTCGAGGCCGACGAGCCTGCGGATGTGGGTGGGGAGCGTCTCGGGATAGCGGGCGTTGATCCAGGCGGCCATCTCGTCCGACAGCGGGTAGAAGTCGAACTCTTCGTTGGGGCCCGCGATGTAGCCGTCGAGCGAGGCTCCGACGTAGTAGACAAGCTTTCGCATGTGAATTCACCTCGGATGTAGTACTCTAGTTGAAGTGGTTTGAACGTAGTACTACAAATGGAGTGATGTCAAGTGCGGAAGAACACCGAGCGGCGGCAGGCACTGATCGACGCGGCCATCGAGGTGCTGGCCAGGGAGGGAGCGCGAGGGCTGACCTTCAGGGCCGTCGATGCGGAGGCGGCCGTGCCCACAGGCACGGCCTCCAACTACTTCGCCAACCGCGACGACCTGTTCACCCAGGTCGGCGGGCGCATCTACGAACGACTTCTGCCCGACGAGGCCACGATCGCCCGAAGCCGGGAGGGCGTACAGGACGAAGCCCGCTATGCCGAGCTCATGCACGAGGTGGTGGACAGGGTCTCCTCCTTCAACTCCGGCTACCTGGCCCTGCTCGAACTCCGGCTGGAGGCAACCCGGCGTCCCGAGCTGCGCGCCGTGCTGACCAAACGCATCCGCGAGGACATCGACGCCAACATCGGCTACCACGCCGTTTCGGGCCTGCCGGGCGACTCGACCTCGGTGGTGCTCCTCTATCTCACGCTGAACTGGCTCATCGTGGAGCGGCTGACACTCCCCGACGTCTTCACCGAACAGGAGATCCACGGGCTGGTGGACACCGCTGTGCAAAGAATGCTGAGAGCGGACGCGGCCGGACAAGCCTGAGTACGACCGCAGGCGAAGGATCCAACCCGCCTCGTAGGGGGCGTCCAGCCACGTCAGCGGCTTGTGCTTTGTCGTTATGGCTTCAGGTCTCTGCTGCCGACGATCGGGTGGCCAGGCCAAGCGAAAGATCAAGCGTTGACGGCGCAGCTCGTGTCAAGATGCTCGGCATGTCTAGTCGCGCACTGAGCTTCGGAGTGATCGCGGAAGCATACGAACAGTTCCGGCCGGGGTATCCCGTGGAGCTTTTCCACAAAGTGATGGCGTACGCGGCTCAGCCGGTTCGGACTGCCCTCGAAATTGGCGCCGGCACAGGCAAAGCAACCCGCCTGTTCGCCCAACGAGGAGTCACGGTCACCGCGACCGAGCCTGATAGCGCCATGCTGGCCGAGCTGCGCAAGCACGTCCCGGCAAACGTCAGGACCGTGCAAGCCGCGTTCGAGGACTTGCGACCAGGCGAGAGGTACGGGCTGGTTTATGCGGCAGCGGCGTTGCATTGGACAAACCCGGAGGGTCGGTGGTCACGCATGGCGGCGCTTCTGGAGCCTGGCGGCGTGTTTGCTTCGTTCGGAGGGCCGGTCCAGCTGGCTGACCCGGCTGTGGAGGAAGCCGTTCGCGTGGCACGGTCACCGTTTTTGGCGAGCGACGAGGTTCCGTCTCCGGATGGAACGCCTCCGGAGCATGACATGCAGTGGCCGGGTACGGAGCTCCAGCGGTCGGAGTGGTTCGCTGACGTTCAGCAGTCCGTGGTCGAGCGGCGCTTGACGATGAGTGCTCGCGACTACGTTGGCCATCTCTCGACGGTCTCGGCCTATCTCATGTTGCCGGCCTTGGAGCAAGAGCAGGTGCTTGGCCGGATCATGCAGGTTCTGCCCGCGACGGTGGAGATTACCGCCGACATCACCGTCCATATCGCGCGTCGGCGCTGCGAGCAGTAGTGCCTTAGTGCCCATGTACAAAACTGATCGTTAGGTCGACTTGGGAGAGGCGGATCGCGCGAGCCGTCGTCCCATGAGGATGATCAAGCAGGTCGTTGTGGAGCACGCCTCGTCCGCCTGGATGGCGCGGGCGTGGCGGTCGACTGGATTGAAACCCCCGACGGGGTGGCTGCTCTCGGCGTGGGCGTGCCATGAGCGAGGATCTGGGCGAGGGCGGACTTGACGTCCTGAAGGCCGCCGGCTCCGACGACGACGGCCCAGTGGGCCTCCAGTTCGGCGAAGTAGGTGGCGCTGATCTCGGCGGCGCGGGTCCCCCGGTCGGCGAAGATGACGACCCTGCCCCGGCCATCGGTCGGATCGGGGACGCGTCGCACGTAGTCGTGCTGTTCCAGGTAGCCCACGAGTTCACTCATCGCTTGTGGGGTCATCCCGGCTCTACGGGCCAGCGTGGTGGGCCGGGTGCCGTCGCAGTCCATCAACCGGAACACGTTCAGGTAGTGAGTGGGGCGTAGATCCTCGTACCCGTTCTCGATGAGGTGGTGGTAGAGCCCGTCGATGATCAGGTTGAACGCCTGACCGATGAGCTGCGGCAGGAACGACTCCGCGGTTGTGTGTTGTTCGGTCACCTTATAACCTATCCTTGTAAAGCTTCCTTAATACTTTTAGTGTAGCCGAAGGTGACGCGATGCCCCAGCCCCTCCCCGAACGACCAGCACCGTACCTGCCCTCACCGGAGACGGAGGGGATGAAGCCGTGAGATGGCGTAGGGCCGCGAGGACCGTCGGCGGGACGCTCCTCATCCTGCTGGGCCTCCTGTGGATCCTCCAGGGCGCCGACGTGGTACGAATCGATCCCATCTTGTGCGTCGCCGACTGCCGGCCCATCACCGGTGGGTCGCCCGGCTGGCTGGCCGCCGGGGTGGTCGCCGCGACGGTCGGGCTCGTGCTGGTGAGTGTGCGACGGCGGCCGCGCCGGGGAGGTGGCGAATCAGGACTCGAACTCCCCGTGGATGGTCATTGAGAAGCGCATGCCGCCATCCATGTGCACTGGCAGGCCCGGGGCTCGGCCTGCTCGCCGTCGGCGCCGCTCTCGTGATCCCCTCCGCTGTGCGGGACGCCCAAGGCGGGCACCCGGCTTCGGCCCCGACGACAAAGCCCGCCGTCCCCCAGAGTGACATCCTGTGACGTCGGCCAACGAAAGGAGTAGCCAGTGAGGGTCTACATCTCCATCGACATGGAGGGCGTGACCGGCATCGCGACCATGGACCAGGTGGTCCGCGGCGGCCACGGGTATCCGCGATCGCAACGGCTGATGACCGCCGAGGCCAACGCCGCCATCGAGGGCGCGTTCGCGGCCGGAGCCGACAGCGTCCTGGTCAACGACAGCCACGGCACCATGGACAACCTGCTGCACGAGGAGCTCGATCCGCGCGCCCGGCTGATCTTCGGCACTCCCAAGCTGGACTGCATGGCCGAGGGCATCTCGGCCGAGCACGACGTGGCCATGTTCCTCGGCTACCACGCCGCCGCCGGCTCGCCAGGCGTGCTCGCCCACACCTACTCCTCGCACTTCTACGAGGTGCGGCTCAACGGCAGGCCGGTGTCGGAGGCCGAGGTCAACGCGCTGCAGGCCGCCGCGGTCGGCGTCCCGGTGGGCCTGCTCACCGGCGACGACGTCATCTGCGGCGTCGCGGAGAAGGCCTTCCCCGGCGTGCGCACGGTCGCCGTCAAGGTCGCGCACGGGCACACCGCCGCCGACAGCCTCTCGCCGGCCGAGGCCAGGCGGCTGATCCGGGAGGCGGCGGCGGAGACCGTTCGGGGGGCCGGGGAGCTGGCGCCGCTCCAGCTGCCGGAGGTGCTCGAGCTCGAGATCGACATGCCGAGCACGCCGGCGGCCGAGCTGGGGGCGCAGATCCCGGGCGTGCGCAGGATCGCCGACAAGACCCTCGCCGCCACCTTCGGCACGCCCACGGAGGTGCTGGGCTGCGTGACGGTCTGCTACCACCTCGCCGCCGACGCCATGATCAGCCGGATGGCCCTGTTCGGCCGCCGCTGACCTTCACAGGGAACCCAGGCCCGGCGCCCTCTTGTGCCCGCAGGACAAAGAACGGTCCGCATCCGTCGTCGCGCACGCCAAAGGGCGGCGCCGATCGCCTGGTGATACTGGCAACATGGATCTCGAACGAGTCAAGCGTGAGGTACTCTCGCTGGTCAGCCCGCACACTCCCGGCTTGGCCGCAGGAGTGTACGCCGACGGAGCCGCGGTGCTCACGGTCGCCCAGGGAGCGGCGTGCGTGGAGTTCGGCGTGCCGGTCGACGAGCGCACCAGGTTCGACATCGCCAGCATGAGCAAGCAGTTCACGGCGGCCTGCGTGCTCCTGCTGGAGCAGGACGGGAAACTGGCGCTCGACGACGACGTGCGCGTGCACGTGCCGGAGCTGAGTCTGGAGGCGCCGGTGACATTGCGGCAGTGCCTGCAGCACACGGGCGGCCTGCCGGAGTGGTACGCGCTGCAGGCGCTGACGGGTGTGCCGCTGGCGGAGATGACCGAGCAGCGGCTGCTGGAGATGCTCGCGGGCATCCGATGGACGACGTTCCCGCCGGGCACGGATTTCGCCTACTCCAACACCGGGTACGTGCTCGCGGCTGTTGTGGTGGGCAGGGTGGCGGGTTCGTCGCTGGCGGAGTTCGCGCGGGAATGGCTCTTCGAACCGCTGGGGATGGCCGACTCGGTGTTCCGTGACGACGCGTCAGTGCCGCTGGAGAAGCTGGCGTACGGCTATGCCAACGCGCAGGGCGAGCCGCGCAGGGCCGACACACAGGAGAGCGCGGTCGGCGACGGCGGGCTGGTGACGAGCGTGGCGGAGCTGGCGCCGTGGTTCGGGTTCCTGGCGGACGGGCGGGTGCTCGGGGCCGAGCTGCGCGAGCGGCTGCTGGAGCGCGGGGTGCTGGCCGACGGCACGGTCCAGCCGTACGCGCTGGGGATCTATCACGGCGAGGGCTGGTTCGGGCACGCGGGCGGCATGCACGGGTACCGGTCGAACCTGCTGTATCTGCCCGATCCTGGGGTCGGCATCGCGGTGCTGTCCAACCAGACGGCCGTCGATCCGGTGAGCCTGTCGCACCGGCTGGCACGGCTGCTTCTCGGAAAGGAGGAGCCGCCGAAGCCCGCGCCGGGGACCATGGCGCCGCCGGAGCGGCTGCACTGGCACGATCCTGCCGGGGACGGGACGCTGACCCTCGAACCCACTGCTGAAGGCATCGCGGTCCCGGACGTGGGAGTGTTCACCGCCGGCGCCGACGGGCGCTGGCACGGAGCGGGAGCGGCCGAGGGCGCCTGGCTGGAGATCGACGGTGACCGGCTGCTGCTCCGCACCGGCCCCCTGTCACGCCCGCCTGTCGCCTTCGACGCCGCCGAGCCGCCCTCGGACGTGCCGATGCCCGACGGTGTCTTCCGCAGCCGGGAGCTCGGCGTCGACGCCACCGTGAGCGATGGCGAGGTGCGCATCGGCCGCGAGCTGAAGCTGCCGGCGGCACCAGCCCCAGGCGGAGCATGGACGGCGGGGCCGTTCACACTCCGTCTCCACGAAGGCGACCTGCTGGTGAGCGGCGGCGGCCTGCGCCGGATGCGCTTCGAAGGCTGATCGGCCCCGTCGTACTCGCGCTCGCCACCGCCTGCTCTTCCGGAGGAGCGGGTCCGGCTCTTGACCTCCGCACCCGCCACGCCCTGAGATCTCATCTTTCCGTACCTAACGCCCGCGATGGCGGGCAAGGGAGCCTAGCGCCATGCATGACCTGCTGCTTCGCGACGGGACCGGCCACGACGGGCTCGGCGGACCACCGCGGCGCGCCGATGCCGCGATCGCCGACGTGCGCCCGACCGGCGTGGAGCACGTCTTCCTGGCCGGCCGCCAGGTGATCGCCGACGGCGAGTTCACCGGTGACAGGCACGGCAGGATGCTCAGACGGGGCGCCCGGTGACGGCGCGCGGGCGCGTCACGCTCGGCGTGCTGATCGACAGCCTCGGCCACGACGTAGTGCGCCCGCTGGCGCTGCCGCAAGGCCGGGAGCCGCTGGTGGGAACGCCGGTCATCTACGACCCCGAAGGGCCGCAGGCCGGGCTCGACGGCGCGGTCCTGCTGGTGACCGGCCGCCCGTCGGCCGAGATCCTGGCCCGCGCGGGCGAGAGCGGCGTGGCCGTCGTCGTGGCCAAGCCGGGCACCTGCGACGAGCAGGCGCTGGCCACCGCGGCCGAGGCGGCGGGCACCGCGCTGCTCGCCGCACCGCCCGAGCTGTCCTGGGGGCAGCTCTACACACTCGTCGACGCCCTGCTCGCGATGGTCGCCCCGGCCGAGGACCCGGGCGCCACCCGGGCGGCCGACCTGTTCGTGCTGGCCAACGAGGTGGCGGCCCGGGTGGGTGGCGCGGTGGCCATCGAGGATCTGGCGATGCGGGTGCTGGCCTACTCCACGGTCGAGGGCCAGCGGATCGACGAGCTGCGCAAGGAGGGCATCCTGGGCCGCCGGGTGCCCGAGCACCCGACCAACGCCGAGGAGTACGCGGCCGTGCTGCGCGCCGACGGGGTGGTCTGGAGTTACGTGCCGCGCGAGTTCTACCCCCGCCTGGCCATCGCGATCCGGGCGCATGGCGAGGCGCTCGGCACGATCTGGGCGGTGCGGGCGGAGGAGCCGCTGGCTCACGACGCCGCCGCGGTGCTCGAGGAGGCGGCCGCGGCCGCGGCGCCGCACCTGGCGCGCATCAACCTGGCCACCGACGAGGCGCGGCGACGGCGGGACGAGTGCCTGGGCTGGCTGCTGCGCGGCATCGGCGCGGTCGACGAGCTGGCCACCTCCTTCGGCCTGCTGCCGAGCGAACCGGTGACGGTCGTGACGCTGGGCTCCTACGCGGGCTCGGCCGACGCCTTCGCCGCGACGCACGCCGCCGACCTGCTGCGTACCACGTTTGTGGCCTATCGAATCAGGGCCGCGACCGGCGTGGTGAACGGCCGCGCCTACGCGATCGTCGCGGCCGAGGCGTCCGCGCCGCTGCTCCGCAGAATCACCGTCGACACCCTGGCCAGGGTGAGCGAGCGGCTCGGCGGCGGCTGGCGGGCCGGCATCGGCCGTACCGTCTCCTCCGTCGCCGCCGCGCCCGCCGGCGCGCGGCAGGCGGAAGAGGCGCTGCGCGCGGTCTGCGGGCCGTTCACCCAGGAAGTGGCCGCCTCGCACGAGGAGCTGTCGGCAGCACTGTTCCTCATGGACACGGAGGCCGGGCTGCGCGCCAAACCCTCCCTGTCCGGCGAGCCGCTGGCGCTGGTCGCCGCGCACGACGCCAGGCACGGCACGCACTACGTGCACAGCCTGACCGTCTGGATCGGCGCCCACTACGACGTGCCCCGCGCGGCCGAGCTGCTGTCGCTGCACCCCAACACGCTGCGGTATCGGCTGCGCAGGATCGGCGAGCTGATCGCGCTGGACGACCCGGACACGCGCCTGGTGCTCGCCCTTCAGCTGAGGCTGAACGGCGCCACAAAGCAGACCGGGTGAACTTCGGCGTGGACGCCAACGCCCCGGGCGGCGCGCACCGCGATGCTGAGGCCCATGGCCGAACACCTCATCATCCGATCCCTCCACGGCACCAGGGCGCTGCAGCGTGCCGACCGACTGTTGCGCGAGGTCTGGGGGACCAGACGCGGTGACGACCCGCCGATAGCCCTCGACCTGATGTGCGCGTTCGCCCACGCCGGCGGGTACGTGGGCGGCGCCTTCCTCGACGACGAACTCGTCGGGGTGGCGGCAGGCTTCCGGGCGGCGGACCACAGCCTGCACTCGCACGTCGCGGGTGTCACCGCCAGGGCGCGCGGACGCGGCGTGGGCCGGGCGCTCAAGGAACACCAGCGGGCCTGGGCGGCCGAGCACGGGCTCGTCGCCGTGTCATGGACGTTCGACCCCCTGGTCCGGCGCAACGCCTTCTTCAACCTCGCCCGCCTGGGTGCCCAGGTCGGTGCCTACCTGCCCGACTTCTACGGGCCGATGAGCGACGGCATCAACGACGGCGGGCCGTCCGACCGGCTCTTCGTCACCTGGCCGATCGAGGGCGCCGCTCCTCCGCCGGTTTCGGATCGCGACGGGGTGGTCGTGGTGGACGAGACGGGGACCGTACGGGAGGCCGAGGGCGCGCCGCTGCTGCGGTGCGCGACCCCCGCGGACGTCGAGTCGCTCCGTACAGCGGATCCGGCGGCGACCCAGCGGTGGCGGGCGGCGCTGGAGAGCGGGCTCGGCGGCGCGCTCGACCGGGGATACCGGGTCACCGGGTTCACGCGCTCCGGCTGGTACCTGCTCACCTGCGGGGATGCCGCGTGAAGCTCGACGCCGTCGAACTGCGCGAGATCACGCTGCCGCTGGTCAGTCCGTTTCGCACCTCGCTCGGCACCCAGACGGTACGCACCGCGCTGCTCGTGCGAGTGCTCAGCGACGAGGGCGAGGGCTGGGGCGAGTGCGTGGCCGACGATGAGCCGACGTACTGCCCCGAATATCTCGCAGGGGCCGCCGACGTGATCAAGCGGTTCATACTGCCTGCGCTGGCCCCGCTCGACCTGGACCCGGCGACGGTCGGCCCCGCGCTGCGGCACCTGCGCGGGCACCCGATGGCCAAGGCGGCCGTGGAGATGGCGGTGCTGGACTGCTGGTTGCGGGCACGCCGCACCAGCCTCGCCGCCCACTTGGGAGGGGTACGCCGCCGCGTGCGCGTGGGCGTCTCCGTGGGCATCACCGAGACCGTCGACGCGCTGCTGGACACGGTCGACCGGCATCTGACCGCCGGCTACGCCAGGGTCAAGCTGAAGATCGAGCCCGGCTGGGACCTCGAGCCCGTCAGGGCGGTGCGTGAGACGTTCGGCGCCGGCGTGATGCTCACCGTCGACGCCAACACCGCCTACCAGCCCGGCGACCTCAGGCACCTGGCGAAACTCGACGCCTACGAGCTCGCGCTGGTCGAGCAGCCCTTCGCCCCAGACGACCTGCGCGCACACGCCGCGCTCGCCGCCCGCATGGACACGCCCGTCTGCCTGGACGAGAGCATCACCAGCGCGCGCGACGCGGCCGAGGCCATCAGACAGGACGCCTGCTCGATCATCAACATCAAGCCCGGCCGCGTCGGCGGCTATCTGGAGGCACGCCGCATCCACGACCTGGCCCAGGCGAACGGCGTGCCGGTCTGGTGCGGCGGCATGCTGGAGACCGGCCTCGGCCGGGCCGCCAACCTGGCGCTGGCCAGCCTGCCCGGGTTCACGCTGCCGGGAGACATCTCCGCCACCGAGCGCTACTACCACCGCGACATCACCCGCCCGTTCGTGCTTGACGGCGGCGAAATGCTGGTTCCGGCCGAGCCCGGCCTCGGCGTACTGCCCGATGATGCGGGCCTGGAGGCTTGCACGACGGCGGTGGAAAGGGTGAGCCGCGAACGTTGAAGCCTCGCGGTCAGTTCCGGGATGCGATGCGGTAGGCCCGGAGCTGACCACCCTTCGCCGCAGCCCTGACGCCGGCGCCGGGTGGTGCTGTAGACAACCTCGCCACCCACAACCCGCTCGGTCCGGTCACTGCCGCAGCCCCGGCACACCTGAACCTGGTCCTGCCGAACGTCTCTGTCCAGGAGCCACTGGTGCCGTTGCAGTTCTCCACGACGTTCAGGCCGCGTAGGCAGTACTCAGGCCAGCCTTCCTGACGCGGTCACGTTCACATGGCCGATCGATTTGAGGTCACGATCACGAGTTCCGCCTGTCCGCGGGGTACTCGGCCAGTTCGTGGAAGAGCCGGTCGAGCAGCAGGCGCGCCTCGTCCACGCCCTTCCGGTCGCCGGTCAGCAGCAGGTCGAAGAGGAGGCCGCGGGTGGCGGCCAGGCTCAGTCGAGCGTACGCGGGGGCCTCCTCCCGGCTCATGCCACTCCGTAGGCAGATGTCGGTCAGTGGGGGCAGCCAGACAGCGATGAGATCGTTCCGCAGGCCCTGGGCGTACGGACGGTCCTGCATGGCGTGTGCGGAGAGTTCGAAGAAGAGATGCCCGTAGATCATGGTGGCTTTGACGAGTTTGTCCCAGAAGCGTTGCCAGCTCTCCCACAGGGGCAGAGCGTCCGCGTCCAGGTCCGCGAGGGCCGCCCGCTGCTGCGCCTCGACAGCTCGTACGACCTCGGACAGCAAGCCTTCCCGTGAGCCGAAGTGGTGAATCAGCATGCGGTGACTGGTGCCGAGGCCGGTCGCGATGGAACGGAGGCTGGCGTCCCCGACCCCGTGGGAGGCGAAGTACTCGATCGCCTGGGCCAGCCACTTCTCCTTGGGTGTCACCTCTGCTCGCTGCGCGCCTTCAGGCCCTCGGCCTCCAGCGCGAGGTAGCGGGTGGTGAGCTTGCCGGTCAGCCGTGCCATGAGTGGGCCGAGCAGCCCCTCCTGGTCTATGGTCGACCGGCAGAGCGTGCCGTCCGGGGCGGCCTCCACCCAATGCCCTCCGGTGACTCGTACGCCCGGGCTCCTGCTCGCCCAGACGAAGTACTCGCCTTCCACCAGTTCGGTCACTTCCCAGAGCGCCGTCAGCAGCCTCGGCTGCCTGATCTTCGCCCGCGACCCGACCTTCAACGGCCCCGGCTCGGCGAGTTCCACAGACGTGACTGTTTCGGTCCATTCAGGCCAGCGTTCCACGTCGCTGAACACCTCCCACACGCGCTGCGGGCTGGCGGCGATCCTGATCGCGGATTCAAAACGCATGTACCAAATGGTACATCTTGGCTATGGCATCCGTGTTGCGGAGACGCATAGGTGAAGGGCGGTCCGCAGTGCGGTTCCGCCCTTCGTGGGGGAGTGGTCAGCCGGCGCCGGCGTGCGGCCCCGGCACGTGGCCGGGACCGTCCCGGCCGTTCAAAGGGCCCGCTTCAGCAGGTGAACCTGGCCGAAGCCCAGTCGGCGGTCAGGGCGGAGCAGCCGCCTCCGGTGTAGTAGGACACGACCGACGTCGCGTGCGCCCCGAGCCCCTTCGCGTGGACCGTCCCGCCGAGGCTGATCGGGTTGCCGTCACCCGCCGCGCTGTCGTTGTTGCTGCGGTCCTTTTCCACCGGTCCCCAGCCGTTCGTGGCCGACAGCCAGGGATGGTCGGACGCCCACACCTCGCCTCTGGGCGCCGGTGGCAGGGCAGCGGACGTCACGGTGGCAGCGAACACGTGCACGGCCCCGTTGTCCGGCATGGTGACGGCCACGGCCTCCTTGGCCGGGTTGATCCGTACGCGTTGTAGAAGACGCGGTAGTCCACGGTCGGGTACTGGTTCGGACCGGCGGCGGTGTTCTTGCCCTTGGTCGAGAAGGCGACCTTCGAGCCGTAGGCGGCGGGATCGAGGCAGCACCAGTTGGCGAACCCGAGAAGCCTCTTCCCGGCGGAGCCGTCCGCATAGTGCACGGTCAGCGTGCCGGTGGCCGACCCGCTGGTGCCGGTGCCGAGGAAGGGCGAGCGTGTTGCCCTGCCCGGCCAGCGCGACGGTCTGCGCGTGGCCGGAGACGTTGTCGGGACGGCCCGGCTCGGACGGCGCACGGTGCGGGCCTGTTCGATGGCGTCGGGGTAGTGCTGGGCCTTCTAGTGTTCCGCGAGGGTGCGGTAGACGCCGGCGAGGGAGGGGTTGTGACCTAGGCGCTTGCCTTCGAGCGTCGCGGAACGGGGCTAGCGGTGTGCCGTCAGGGTGTAGGCGCCCCGAGCGCAGCCGGTGATGCGCCAACCGCCCGGTGCCTGCCGGGCGGCGACGCCCGTGAGTCCGGCACTACGGACGACCGGCCGGGCGTCGCCAGGGAACCAGACGTCCAGGCCGCACCCGGCACCCTCGCCCTGGGCCGTGAGACTCGCCTGATCGGACGTGAGGCCGGTCAGGCGGCCGGGGGCGGAGCGGGGGTAGGGGCGCGAGAGCTCGGCAACGTATTCGGGGGGCGGGGGCAGGTCCTTCCCGGTGGCACAATCCTCGATCACGAGGTTGCCGCCGGTCTTGGACTCGGCTCCGGCGTGGGCGTCGCCGCAGGACTGCTTCCAGACCCAGAATGCGCCGCCGATGCGGTGCCGATCCTCATGGTCGGTGTATTTCGTGATCGGGGCTGAGGCGGGGTCGCCGAACCAACCCCACTCTCCCGACCAGAGCCCGGCGCCGTAGTACGCCGCCGCCCGGCTCGCCAGGCCGAAGCCGCGCTCGATGCTCGTGATGGTGAGGCCGGTGCCCTGGTCGATGGTGATCGACTCGTTGTAGAGGTGGGGGGCGAAGACGAGCAGTCGGTCGTCGGTGAAGTCCTTGGGCACCGAGACGTCGAAGCCGAGACCCGACCAGAGCACGGACGGCTCGAAGAAGACCAGGTGCGGGAAGCCGCGCTTCTCGCCCGCCCTGATGGCCTTGATCGCTCGGTCGTAGTAGCGCCCGAGCAGGACGCCGGAGGTGATCGGCGGGGCCTCGCCGAAGCCGGGCTCGTTCAGCAGGTCGTATCCGGCGACCATCGGCTCGCTCGCGAACCGCTCCGCCAGCATGCCCCAGGCGGCGACCAGGCGGGTCTGGATGCCGTCCCTGTCCTGGTAGAAGTTGGTGAAGGCGCGGGCGACGGCCGGGGAGATATCGCGTCCGGTGAACTCGCACTTGGGGGCGCCGTCGAAGCGGTCGGCCCAGGTGGGGGCGCCGTCCCAGCCGTGCATCGGGGAGCCGTTCTCGCAGGTGGTGCCGGGGGCGGCGTTGACGCCCTTGCTCCAGGCGTCCTGGTGCATGTCGATGACCGTGCGCAGGCCGTGCTTGGCCGCTGTCTCGACGGCCCAGGAGATCCTGGCGAGATAGGCTGGGTCGTAGTGGCCGGGCTGGGGTTCCAGGGCTGACCAGGACAGGGCGAGGCGGATGACGTTGAAGCCCATCTGCTCCATGCCGGCGAAGTCGGTCTCGGTGAGCGGCCGCGTCACCGCCCTGTCCGGAAATTTCTGGAAGTAGTCTTCGAGCTGGTTGACGTTCACGCCGCGCAGCAGCACCTCGTCGCCGTCGGCGTCGACGATCCTGCGGTCGGCTGAGAGCGTCAGGCCCTTGGTGCGTGGTGGCTGCGCGATGGTGGTGCCGGGCTGCAGGAGCGGTACGGCGAGCGCCGCCGCGGCCACGACAGCCGCCATCCGTATCGGCGCAGAAAAGACGACGCCCTTACGCGCCGGGAGAAGGGCGGTTCTTCGCGCCGGGAGAAGGGCGGGGAGGAGGGCGACGAGGGCTGCCGTTGCGGGGGCGAGCAGGGCGCCGAGGGAGAGCGCGGGGGCGAGGCGGAGCATGATCGCCGGAGCCCAGAACGTGTCGCCACCCACCAGGTCATTGGGGAGCCCGATGGCCACCTCGACCAGGCCCAGCGTCGCGGCCGCTCCCAGCGCGGAGATCCCGGCCACGACGGCTCGCGGCGAGGTGGTGGCACTGAGCCAGCGGTTTAGTACCCAGGTCATCACGCCAAGCAGGGTGACGGCGGCGAGGCAGCCCAACGGTCCCGCCTCGGGCGCCGGGGCCAGCGGGGAGTCGCCGATGGCGTACCCGACGGGTGAGCCGCCCCACCACACCCCACCGACCAGCGCACCCAAGACCACGGCCACCCCCGCCGCCACCCACCCCGGCCCCGAAGCCCGCGGGAAAAGCGCCCCCGAGGCCGCAGTGGGTCCAGCGCCCGGCCCTGGGGAGGTCGAGCTCGAAGGGGGTGGGGTGGGGCGGCGGCGTAGGAGCTGGGGGAGCCAGGTGGCTGCCAGGACCGGCAGGCCGAAGATCGCCGCTTTGACGCCGGTGAAGCCGGTCGACCACGCCAGATAGACCACATCACCGAAGGCCGTCACCAGCGACATCATCAGCTTGGCCGCCATCGCCGACCACACCACCGCGCCCCAGACCAGCAGTGCCGTGCGCAGCGGGGCACGCCCGCGCTCGACCACCCACGCCAGCACCCCAACCCCCGCCAGCAGCAGCGGCACGTAGACGGCCAGCGCGGCCACCTGCCAGAGCCCGGCGACGGGTAGCAGGTCGGCGCCCGTCCACGTGTACGGCGCGGCCAGCCCCGACGGGTCGAACGCCGCGCCCAGCCCGATGACGGCGGCCAGCACCACGACGGCGATCGGCGACAACCAGCGGTTCCTCATAATGTCGGCGACCATACATGAGCATCGTTCATATATGAAGAGCCAGATACACAACAGTGCGGAAGACCGGCCGAACCCGCTCGCGGCCCGCTCGGCCTTGGCTGCGGGGAGCGGGTTCCCCTACTTGGAACAGGCGGGCGTTGCAGCCGGTGCTGACGCCGCTGGCGACCGCCTCCGCCAGCAGGGCAGGCCCTCCCCGTCGGGTCAGCACTCATTCACGACCTCGCCACACTTAAAAATCTACTTTGTAAAGGCGGTGGGTTCGTGGAAATCTCCGCCCTTAATCCCACAAACCAAAACCCCAGCACCAACCAGCCAGCACGGCGATACAGGCCAGCAGGCGCACGTCCGACGAGTCGGTGTTGTGGGTGGTGGTCGATGAGGACTTCGGGTTGCATGTCGAGGCGTGCGCGTATGTGGCAGGGCTGCGAGCGGCGGGCCGGGGATTCAGCACCGAGAAGACCTACGCCAGCATGGTCAGGCCGCTATCGTCGCCAGATGCCTGAAACGCCTGCGAAGTTCAACACCGCGATGACCACCTGGCAGGAGTGGCAGGACGCCCCCTGGGGCCGACTGCGCTACTCGATCGCCGAGGCAAACCTGCTCCGTCACCTCGACGGCCTGGGCGGCGAACCGCTGAGAGTACTCGACCTCGCCGGCGGCGACGGCGGAGACGCCATCCGCCTCGCGGCCCGCGGGAACCATGTCACCATCGTCGACTGTGCGCCCGCCATGCTCGCCGCGGCCACCGAGCGAGCCGTGGCAGGCGGCGTGACAGAGCTGATCAGCTGCGTCGAGGCCGACGCTACCGATCTGCCCCGCGACCTCGTCAACGGGGAGTTCGATGTCGTGCTCTGCCATAACCTCCTGCAATACATGGACGACGTCCCAGGCACTCTCGCCTCGGCACTCTCCCCGCTGAAGCCCGGGGGCCTCATCTCCGTCATGGCGATCAACCGGCATTCGGCGCCCTTGAACATCGCCGTCCGGGAGATGGACCCCGCGGCCGCGCTCGCCGCTCTCGACACCGACCAGGCACGGACGCAGATGTTCAACTCGGCGCTGACACTCCACACGGCCGACGAGATCATTTCCACCCTGCGGAAGCTCGGATGCCGGGACGTCGCCCACTACGGCATCCGCAGCTTCTGCGACTACATCACCGACGACGCCCGCAAGCATGAACCGGACTTCTACGCCGCCCTCGAACGCCTCGAACTCGCCACCACCGCCCGCCCGCCCTACATGCACACTGCCCGGCTCTTCCAGCTCACCGCCTGGAAGCCATGACAGGGGCCGTCTCTCGGATCCGCGTGGCCAGGAGGTTTCCTGGATCAACTCCAGCGGTGGGCACTGCCCACCTCCTGGGTGATGCGCTCGGCGGCTCGGGCGACCCCGTCGCGGTCTCCGACGGAGAGGGTCCAGGAGAAGTGCCCGCTCATGACTCTGAGAACAGTCAGATGGCGGAGCACGGACAGCCGGGAGGGGTCGAAGGACTTGGTCAGTTCATACCCTTCGATCACCCGGCTGACGGGTGTGGCGGGAGTCTCGAAGAAGCAGTCCCACCAGCCGATGTCCAGCTCGGGAGGCCCGCTCTTGGCCGCCTCCCAGTCGATGACCGCGGTGACGCGTCCGTCTGCGGCCAGGATGTTGTCGGGGCTGAAATCGCCGTGGGCCAGGCCTGCGGGGGAGTCGTCGAGCAGGTCCCGATGCGTGTGCAGCAAGTCCATGGCCTGGTCGAGGATCGGCCCCGCGTCGGGTTCGATGCGGCGTGCCTGCGCCAGCTTGCCGTCGAGTTCGTCGATGAACCATGCTCCGAACGTGGTCGAGGGCCCTCGCAGGTCGGCGTTGAGCGAGCCGAATCCCTGGGTGGGCACGCTGTGGATGCTCGCCAGCACCTCGCCTGCCTGGCGCAGTATCGCCGCCGTGGCCTGCGGGCCGAGCCGTCCGGTGAGACTGGACAGTGTCTGACCAGCGGCCTTGTCCTGCACCATGACCGCGACCGCTTCGTGCTCGGTCTCCTCGACGCCGACATGCCGCACCACGGGGACGGGCACGCCGGCTTCCGCGCAGGGGGCGGCCAGGGCGAGTTCGAGGTCGAAGCGAGCTCGCCGCGCGTCTGCCAGGCGGACGATGGAGAGGCGCCCGTCGGAGTCCACGCATTCGTAGACCCGGTGACTGCGGCCTGGGAGCTTGTGCATGGTCACGACGGTGGCGTCGCCGAGGCGGGCCCACGCCCTGGTGATCACGGTGGCGTCAGCCGGGGCCACCGTTGCGGAGTGCTTCATGGTTCGCCATTTTCCGATGGAAGATCGCTGGATGTTGTGATCATGGCAGCAGCCGTGATCAGGATGGCCGGCTTGCGGTCGTCCTTTACTAGGCCAAGCCCGGCAGCGAGTTCGGCGAGGGCTGCCTCGACCCGCTCCTCGTCCCCGGTGGCCGGACAGCCGTGTGGCCGGAACTACCCGGTACTACCCGGCTGGGCAGATCTCGCGATAGGTGACGTCACCCAGGTGCTGCTTCCACTCTGCCGGAGTCAGCGTGCGTCCGGCTCGTCGGCATACGGCCCTGGCGATCCGATCGCCGGAGACCGGCAGCGTGGTCACGGTGCCCTGCTGGTCGGTGACGATCAGCAGGGCGCTGTCGCCGGTGAAGCCCAGCGCGGTGACGAAGTCGACGTAGAGCGGAACCGCGGCCAGGCGGCGCTTGGTGGCGACATCCCAGAGCTGGACCAGCTTGGTGGTCTCGGACTCGGTGATGGCGGCCACGAGCGCGCCGTCCGGGGAGAAGGCGAGACGGCCCGGGGTGCCGCCCGGCGTTCCGCGCAGCATCGGAGACAACGCGGTCTGTTGCCGGGAGTCCCACAGTGCCACCGTTCCGTCGACGCCGCTGACGGCCATCAGCGGCCCGGCAGGGCTGGTGGCGATGACCGAGTTCTCGTCGGTGGTGTTGAAGCCGGTGCCTACGGGGCTGCCGGTGCGTGGATCGAGGATCCTGCCGTAGACCGAGATCAGCGACTGGCCGTCTGCGGAGAAGGCGATGGCTCCTGCGTCGGTCTCCAGTGGCGCCTTGTTGGTCTGCCGCCCGCTGGCAGCGTCCAGCGTCAGCAGGTGCTGGCCGTGGCCTGACGAGTTCGGGGCGCCGATCGCCGCGACGAACGACTTGCCGTCCGGGGTGAAGGCCATTCCGGAAACCTCGCTGTCTTTGGGGATGGGACGTTTCCACCGAAGCGTGTGCGTCGCCACCTCCCACGCGCGAAATTCGCCGTTCATCTCCTGGGTGACCAGCATGTGGCCCTGTCTGTCGAAGACCGCTTCGTCTGAGGCTTTCTCGGAGCCGGGCAGCGTCCCGGTGAACCTGCGTGCCTGGACGTCCCAGATGCGGATCGGGGAGTTCTCCCCGCCTGTGGCGATCCAGCGGCCGTCGGGGCTGATCGCCTGGCCGGAACCGCTTTTCGGCATTTTGGTCGCCAAGACGTTGGGCCGCGCGTCGAGGCTGACGACAGAGTCGTCCTGGAGGTAGCGGATCGTCCGATTGTCGGGGTCGAGCCAGGCATCGGAGGCCGTGCCTTCGGTTCGGTGGGTGAACAGCACGGCGCCCGTCGTCGCGTCCCACAGTCGGATCGACTCGTCGGCGAACCCGAGAAGCAGCCTGCCGTCTCGGCTGAACCGCATACCGGTGTGCGCCGCTTCGTCGAGCTCGGCCGGCGAGCCTGTTGCCGTCCACCGCCATTCGCCGTCGGGGGAGGTCACTCTGGTGCCGCTCGCCAGGTCGTATGTGGTGATGGTGCCTCGCACGCAGAGCAGGTGCCTGCTGTCGGGGCTGAAGGCGACGATTCTGCCGCAGGTTCTGCGAAAGCGCGTGTCCTCTGTCATGTCGGGCAGCCGCAGCACGTGGAGTCTGCCCATCCGGATTGCTGCCAGTGTGCGGCCGTCGGCGGAGATGCTCATGCTCTCCACCGACTCCAGCGGGACCTTGACCGCTCTGCCGGTGCGCACGTCCCAAAGGGACTCGATCTCGCGCTCGATCGTGATTGCGACGATCCACTCGTGATCGCCGAAGGCCACTCGGATCAGTGGCGCACCCTGGTGGACCGGGTGCTGCGCGCGCTTCCTGCCTGTCATCACGTCCCACGCGGTGACCTGGCCTTGCGTGGCCGTGATGAGCAAGCTGCCGCTCGGGCTCAGCGCGGCGCCGGTCGGGAAGCCGTCATGGCCGCCCGGCCAGGCCCAGAACGCGGTCCGTCTGCGCGTGCGTACGTCGTACACCCGGACTCCGTCCTCGCTCACGCTGGCCAGCCTGCGTCCGTCGCCGCTGACCGCCCGCAGCGTGAGGCCCTTGGCGGCCGGCTGCCGGAAGGCGGCGCTTTCCGGCCGATAGAGCGAGGCCGTCATGCTGGATCTGGTCTCGGCGTCGGGCGCGAGCCGCCATCCGGCCACGCTCAGCAGCATCGCCTTGGCCGGGTCGGCGGTGCGCAACTGGTCGGCCTCGACGGCGAGTTGTCTGCCCGTCGCTCTGTCTCGTTGCTCGGCGACGACCTCGCTCTGTCGTACAGCGAGGCCGCCGGCCACGAGGGCGACGACCAGAAGTCCCGCCAGTGCTGCGATGGTCAGCCGCCTGCGGCGGGCGCGTTTCTTGGTCAGCAGCGTGCCTGCAGTGAGGAAGTCGCGCTCCTGCGGGGTCAGCGTCAGATGCCTGCGGCCTGTCGTCGCCCAGCTCAGGGCGTGTTCCAGGCGGCTTCCCTGCAGCAGGTCGCCGATCCTGCGGCCATGGTCGGCCCAGTAGCGCGCCGCTGTGGTGATCTGATTGAGGACGGGCAGGCCGTCACGGTCGGCGTCGATCCACTGCCGGAGCCGGGGCCAGGCGCGCAGCAGGGCGGGACGGGTCAGCGCGACGTCGTCGCCCTTGCGCGTGATCAGATAGGAGAACGTCTGCAAGATGTGCTCGATTATCACGGTCTCCCGCTCGGGTCGCCCCTCGAGGAGTTCCTCGATGGACACGCGACGGCCGGACTCGCGCCCGTCCTGGTCGACGGAGACGAACCGTAGGAACACTTCGGGTACGAGCTCGCGCGTCTCAGGTGTGAGCGCGCCGTAGGCGTCCTCGGCGAGTGTGCCGAGTGCCGGGTCGACCGTCTCAGGTACGTGCAAGTCCCTGGCGGTGCGGCTTCCCTTTGTCAGCAGTCCGCGCGTGTCGGCGTCGTCGCCGCTGACCAGTGCGAGCAGCAGGTCACGCGCGGACGGGCGGGTGGCCGGGTCCTTCTCCAGTGCGGCCTCGACCAGGGGGCGCAGGTTGCGCGGCATGGTGCTCAGGTCGGGATGGACGGACAGCACGCGGTGCATGACGCCGCCGAGATTGTCGGCTTTGAACGGGTCCTCTCCGGTGGCGGCGAACACCATGATCGCGCCCCAGGCGAACACGTCGGCCTTGGTGTCGGCGCGCTGGCCGGTGAACACCTCTGGCGCCATGTAGGTCGGCGTACCTGTCACCAGTCCGGTCGCCGTCAGTGACATGTCCTGGGTACGCGCGATGCCGAAGTCGATCACGCGTGGCCCGTCGGGGGAGAGCAGGACGTTGTCGGGCTTGAGGTCGCGGTGCGTGACGCCTGCGTCGTGGATGGTGGTCAGTGCGGTCGCGATCGCGGTGCCCAGGCGGTGCAGGTCGTCACCGATGAAGATCCGCTGCGCCGCTCGGAGGCTGGGGCCGGCCACGTACTCGCTGACGATGTACGGCTTGCGCGCGTCGGTCTGTACGGCCAGCACTCTGGCGGTGCAGAACGACGCGACCCGCTGGGTGACCGCCGCCTCCTTCGCCAACTGGTCGCGCATCTTCTCCTCGGAGGAGTGAAGGACTTTGATCGCGACCCTGTGGCCCTCGCCGTCGTAGGCGTCATAGACGACCCCCTGGCCGCCCGAGCCGAGACGTCCGGCCAGCCAGTACCCGTCGATGCGCTGCGGGTCTCCCGCGATCAGTTCCTGCACAGCGGGTTTGATGCCTTGGGTGTCGCTGAAGTTCTCCGGCCGTGACGTGGTCATGATCACGGCCGGGTCGTGGACGTCCTCTGCCGGATCCCGCGGTCGTCGCCTACGTCGAAGGGGGCCAGCCGCCTGTGACTCGATCAGCTCGCGTTCTCATCAGCTGGGCCGTGGCCGGCTTCGGGGCGCTCGGAGTCGGTGACGCCTCTGTCGCCTGTGGCGAAGCAGCCGAACTCCCTGGGCGTGAGGAGGTGGTGTTCCGCCATGAACGCCATGACCTCCTCCGTTGATGCGACGCCGCCTTGCGGCCCCATGACGGTGACGGACCGTGCCGCCGCGGCGTTGGCGAACCGGGCGACCAGTTCCAGGTCACCGGTGCGGCTCAGTCCATGGATGAATGAGCTGCCGAAGGTGTCTCCGGCGCCGGTGACGTCTACGGGATCCACGGTGACGCCGGGGACCTGCAGCGACCGTGACGCCGTGTGCACGGTGCATCCGCGGGCGCGGTGGGTGACGACGAGGACGTCGATGCTGAGCGCCAGGAGGTCCGCGACGGTGTCGATGTCGGAGTTCTCGCCGCGGTGTGCTCGCCGTCGACGAGCTTGACGGATGGCTCGCCCGAGGCCGCGACCTCGCCGATGGCGTCGCCGGACGGGGGTGCGCCGACCTCGTACGGGGGCGTCGGATATCCGGATAGGCGCCGATCAGCATGAGCATGCCGGGGTCGAGTGACATGTACAGGTTGCGGATGAGGGCCTGGCCGGGGGCCGGGTCGGGGATCGCGATCTCGGCGAGTTGGGAGGCGTCGGGGCTGGGGAGACCTTGAGGGCGGGGGGCGAGGCGGATCTCTCGTGCGTTCATGGCCCCCGACCGTAGACATTGACGTATACGTGAAGGTCAAGCCCGCGGGGGAGCGGCCAGGCCCGGCGCCGACCGCTGGTGGCAGCTTCGATCGCCGCCGGCGTCGACCGCAGCGATGACCTGGACGCCAACCGGCGATCCCACCTCGAACGCCAACGCCACTGCGTTCACGGCCTGGCGCGCCTGCCCTACGGCGTGTTTCCCTGCTCGACCGCGTTCCACAGGATGGCTATTGGCGTGCCATCCGGTGTGGATCGGTTCTCGAATTCGTCGAGGAGGGCGTCGATCCGCTGGTCTAGTTCCGCGCGGGCCTCGGCGTCGAGGTGCAGGATCGCGCGCCGGGTGTGCTGGTTGGGGGTCGGGCCGTTCTCGACGAGTTCGGCGCGGTGGGCGTCGACGATAGCCAGGTCGATCTGACCGGTCAGTTGGTCGGCATCTGTGCCGAGGTCGAGACGCCAGGTTGCACCGGTGGCGCGGTAGGGGCGTTCCCATGCTCCATGTTCGCCCTGACGGGGTGGCTCGACGATGAGGAAGCCGGAGTCGGTGAGGGCTCGCACTCGGCGCAGCAGTGTGGCCGGCGAGACGCCGAGCCGCTGTGCGAGTTGCTGGTTGGTCTGTGATCTCTCCAGGCAGAGGCGCAGAATGCGCCAGCTCAGCGGGTGTGTCAGGGCGCGCAGGTCTTGCGGGGTTGCCCGCCTGCGCGGTTCCGGTTCAGCCGTCGACAGCATGGATTCAGCCATTGACAGCAGTATAACCGATGTTCATCATTGAGATCGATTTCACTTTGTGGAGGCAATGGCAAGGGGCGGTGGCATGGAATCGATCGAGGACATCAAAGAATACGTGGCGCGTAACCGGGCGCGGCACGAACAGGAGCTGGCCGACTGGATCGGGGTGCCGAGCGTCAGTGCCACCGGGCAGGGCATGCCGGAGGCAGCCGAGCACGCCAAGGGATTGCTGGCCGCGAGCGGCCTCGCGCCGCGGCTCGTCGAGACGGGCGGGTGGCCGCTGGTGGCTGGTCACGCGCCGGGTCCCGAGGGCAGCCCGCACGTGGTGATCTACGGGCACTACGACGTGCAGCCCGCCGGCCCGCTCGAGCAGTGGGACAGCCCGCCGTTCGAGGCCGCGATCCGTGATGGCCGGATGTATGGGCGCGGCACAGGTGACAACAAGGGGCAGCATTTCGCGCAGCTGCTCGCCGTGCGCGCGCTGCGCGCGAGCAAGGAGGGGCTGCCCTGCTCGGTGACGGTGCTCCTCGACGGTGAGGAGGAGATCGGCAGTCCGCATCTCGCGGCCACGCTCGCAGGGATGCGCGCGGACCTCGACGCGGACGTCGCGGTGTGGAGCGACGGGCCGGTTCACGACAGCTACGAGCCGACGGTATTGCTCGGTGTGCGCGGTGTGGTGAGTTTCGAGATCACGGTCCGGGGCGCGGATAGCGCGTTGCATTCGGGGAACTGGGGCAACGTCGCGGCCAACCCGGCGTGGGAGCTGGTGTGGCTGCTGTCAACGATGCGGGCACCCGATGGGCGCACCCTCATCGAGGGTTACGACGCCGGCACCACCGAGTTGACCGCTGCCGAGCGTGCGGCACTTGACGCGCTGCCCGTGGCCCCGCAGGAGCTGCTCGCCGGGGTCGGGCTCGACCGCATGGACGCGTGCGGCGATGCCGGGGTCAACGAGCGGTTGGCGCTGCCCACCTTCACCATCAACTCGCTCACGTGCCTGGACAATCAGGAGCACCGGTCGGTGATCCCGTCGGTCGCGATCGCCCGCTGTGACATGCGGCTCGCCTGCGGCCAACGGGCCGCCACGGTCGTCGATGCGGTGCGCAAGCACGTGGCCGCCCGGCTTCCGCGCGCCGAGGTCGTCTTCAAGGCCATGATGGAGTCTTCGCGTACCTTGCTGGACGCGCCCTATGCGCAGGCGGTGCTCGACGGGGTGAGCGCCACGGCGGACAAGTCAGCGCTGTTCGCCCCTGCGATGGGAGGCAGCCTGCCGATCGCGGGCATCACCGACGGGCTCGGACTGCCCTGCTACGGCATTCCGCTGGCCAACGTCGACGAGCGCAACCACGCTCCGAACGAGAACTTCGAACTCGCCCGGTTCCATGACGGCATCGTGACCGCGGCCGCGGTCCTGCGCAGCATCGGTGGTGCAATATGACCGGCATGTGGCGGCCCGTGGCCGCAGCATCGGTCGGGAACGCGCTGGAATGGCTCAGCTTCACTGCGTACACCCTGGCTGCCAGCACCATCGCGAAACAATTCTTTCCCAGCCAGGATGAGACAAGCTCACTGCTCCTGGCATTCGGCACCGTCGCGCTAGCCTATGTCGTCCGCCCGATCGGCGCGCTCGTGCTGGGCGCCTACGCCGACCGCGCGGGCCGGATGCCCGCATTGATGGCTTCCATCCGCATCATGGTGCTCGCCACGCTGATTATCACGTTACTGCCCGGCTACAACACGATCGGTATCGCCGCACCGATCGGCATGGTGCTCGCGATGCTGCTGCAAGGCTTCTCCGCGGGCGGAGAGTTCGGCAGCGCCACGGGCTATCTCGTCGAGCAGAACGCCAACCGGCGCGGCTTCATGGCCAGCTGGCAGGGCGCCAGCCAGGCCTTCGCCACAGTTCTGGCCACCCTGCTGCTCGCGATCACCAGCAGCACCCTGACTGACGCGCAGTTCGAGGCGTGGGGCTGGCGAGTTCCCTTCGCGTTCGGTCTGCTGCTCGGCCCTGTCGGCTATTACATCCGCAAGAACCTCAGCGAGACACCGGAGTTCAGCCAGGCGCGCCGCGCTGACCAGCTGAAGCAGCCCGTGGTTCAGACACTGCGCTCACACAAGACCAGGATGGCGCTCTGCATCGGGATCCTCGCAGTGTCCACTGCCTACTCCTATCTGATCACCTACATGCCGACGTACGCCATCCGGCAATACGATCTGCCCGCGTCGACCAGCTTCACCACTGTCATCATCACCGGCTCCATCATGGTGCTGATCGCTCCGCTCGCCGGCCACGTCTCCGACGTCATCGGCCGCACCAAGATGCTCACCATCGCGGCGGCGGGCATCGCCGTCTCCGGCATCCCGCTGTTCCTGCTCTTCCAAGCCGCGCCGAGTTTTGCCACGATGGCCATCGTCATGACGCTGATGGGGCTGATCAAACCCTGGTACACCGGACCCCTCGCCGCCCGCATGGCCGAACTCTTCCCGACCACAGCCCGGGGAACCGGCCTGTCCATCAGTTATAACGTGGGCGCCGTCCTCTTCGGCGGCCTCACGCCGGTCGCCGTCACCTGGCTGCTCGCAACCCTCGACACGCCCCTCGCGCCGGCGTTCTGGCTCGTCGCACTCGCCGCACTCTCGCTCGTCGGCGTGCTGGCCAGTGGCCGATATGTCCACACGACAAGCCAGGCTAGTCCGACAAGCCAGCACGAGCAGGTGTGAAGGCGCGTCTGGTTCGCAGGTCGTCCGGAGGCGCTTGCGGTTCGCCGAAACGACTGCGCGCCGACGCGCCACGCGTGAGCAGATCCTGGCCGCCCGCGCCCAGATGGGGTGTTGGAAAGAACCGTGACACCCGCCGCCAAATAGTTGATCATGGTTTGAGGGCTGTTGCCGGGGTTGTGCCCGCCGTAATGATCTGCGGCTGTGAATCGATCCTCGTTGAATCTCGGGGACCTGGTTGAGCACTGGACGCTGGTCGGTGCTGAGCAGGACCTGGTCGCGGTCAAGCACCGCGACACGCAGCTCGGGTTCGCGCTGCTGTTGAAGTTCTACGGCCGGTTCGGGCGGTTTCCCCGGAGCCGGGTCGAACTGCATACGGCCGGTTCGGGCGGTTTCCCCGGAGCCGGGTCGAACTGCATGACGACGCCGTCGAGTTCGTCGCCCGCCAGCTCAAGGTCGACGCCGCCTCGCTGGGCTTTGACGAGTGGAGCGGCCGCACGACCGAGCGGCACCGGGCGGAGATCCGCGCCCACCACGGGTTTCGCCAGTGCACGGTCGCCGACGCGGACAAGCTGGTCGACTGGCTGGCCGGCGGCTATGCGCAGAAGGAACGCCGCTACGAGCTGGTCAGGGACGGGCTGCTGGCCGAGCTCCGGGTCCGGTCGATCGAGCCGCCGAGTGCCCTGGCCGCCGGGCTGGAATGGTGGATCCTGGGCGAGGCGCTGGCCATGCACCCCCAAGCCGCGTTCGAGGCCTACGCCAACCTGCTGGAGGGCACCCGCACCCCCCGCTCAGCAGCGCCCGGCGCTGGCGGTGGTGCGCACCGCCGGACTGATGGGCACCCACGACACCGACAGCGACTACGGCATCGACCTCGACGACCTCGATCCCGCCCACAGCCTCACCACCGACCCCACCGTGGTACGGCTGCGCGAGGCCGCGGAACTCCTCGGTGAAGAGGTCTGGATCGCGGTGAAACTGCCCGGCGCCTACGAGGGCGACGACGACCTGCCCGAGAAGGCCGCGGCCTGTCGCTGGAGCACCGTGGCGCTGTATCCGGACGAGCTGGGCTGGCTGCGCGAGGCCCTGGCCCTCAACGCCGCCGACGACCCCGACGACGAAGACAAACCGGAGCTGCTCGCCTGAGTGATGACCGGGGCGGTCAGCCAGCGCCGCCCCGGTCAGGGGCCTGAGGAACATCTGCAACCAGATCGTGCGCTAAGCCCTGTCCGGCCTGCGAGGAGGATGAGCGTAGAAATTAGCGCTGGCGACTCTCGCAAGCCTCGGGGGATCGGTCCGGATCCTGCCGCCGCTTGAGGGCTTGCATCCGGTACCCAGGTACAGGCTTACCGTCGGTTTATGACACAGAACATCGCCCTCGATCAGGGGTGGGTCCCGTCCGCGTGCACCCTGCCGACCGCCGAGCAACCGTTGCGTGTGGCAGAGTTCGACGCCTTGTTCGCCGAGGCGGTCCAGGCGGTGCAGCGCCCCGGTCGCGAACGCCTGCGCCTGGAGCTCGCCTTCAACCCCGAGCACGCCGCGCGGGCAGCCGAGCTGACCGCGCGGGAGAACGGCTGCTGCTCCTTCTTCACCTTCACCCTCACCATCGCGGGCGGCGGCCTGGCCCTGGAGGTGGCGGTGCCCGCCGAGTACGCTGACGTGCTCGACGCGCTGCAGGCCCGCGCCGCTGCGGCCGCCGGGCTTCCGGCCGGAGACAGCCGCACGGGTAGGGCCGATACGCCGACGGGTCAGCCGTCATGAGGCAGGACCTCGCACTGCCGGAGGTCGGCGGGCCGTACCTGCGCAGCGGCCAGGTAGCCGAGCAGGCCGGGGTCAACCCGCAGACGCTGCGCTACTACGAGCGGCGCGGGCTGATCGCCGAGCCAGCGCGCAGCCCCGGCGGGCACCGCGCCTACCCGCCGGAGATCGTCACGCTGTTGCGGGTGATCAAGGCCGCGCAGCGGCTCGGGTTCACTCTGGACGAGGTCGCCGAGCTGATCGACACCGGACGGCGCGGTCACCCCACGCCGGACCTGCGCGCCCGCGCCCAGGCCAAGATCTCTGAGGTGGACGAGCGGATCGCCGACCTGACCACCATCCGTTCCGCACTCACCGCGGTGGTCAGCGCCGGCTGCGACAGCCTGACCAACTGCACCTGCCCCGACTGCCCCCTGCCCTTCGCCAACCTGGCCGACGGCCACGCCCCGTCCCCGCTCAAGTCCAGGCCCGAGGAGAACTGACGACGTGAGCACCTCCCACGAGCAGCCCCACGAGCAGCCCCACGAGCATCGTCGTGGCCATGCGCCCGTCCCGGTGGCCCTGACGCGTGGACGGATGTCAGGCGAGCACGCCGCCGACGGTGGCGGGCCGCCTATGCGCAGCAAGGTCAGCGCCGCCCTCGCGGTCCTGGCCTGCGCCGCCTGCTGCGCCCTGCCCTTGTTGATCGGCGCCGGACTGCTCACCGGCGCCGGCGCCGCCATCGCCGAGCAGACGCTGCTGGCCGTGGCCGGGATGCTGATCGCCGCCGCGGCGGGTATGTGGTGGCTGCACCGCCGCCGCACTGCCCGCCCGGCCGCCGCGACCGGGAGCTGCGGCGGGAGCGGCTGCGGATGCTGAGCCCCCGCCACGCGGGGCCGGCCTCCGCGGCATCCCGGCGGCCGGTCCTTCGCCGGGATGCGCTGTACTACCAGCCATGACGATCGCCCGCTCCTTTTTGCTGTTCGCGTTGGCCGCCCTCGCCGAGATCGGCGGCGCGTGGCTGGTCTGGCAAGGCGTACGCGAGCAGCGGGGCCTGCTGTGGATCGGCGCCGGAGTCGTCGCGCTGGGCCTGTACGGGCTGGTCGCCACCCTGCAGCCGGACGCCGACTTCGGCCGCATCTTGGCCGCCTACGGCGGCGTGTTCGTCGCCGGCTCCCTGGCCTGGGGCATGATCGTCGATGGGTTCCGCCCCGACCGCTGGGACGTCATCGGCGCGTTGATCTGTCTGGCTGGCGTTGCCGTGATCATGTATGCGCCGCGCGGGTGAGCCGGAGCAAGATGGTTATCTGCGATTGGGGCTCATGAGTGTGATCACTGGGATTGCGGCTGTCCTGGAGGGGCGTGGCGGGCCAGTTTGACCGCCGAGATCAGCAGGACGGCGGCCAAGAGGGGGATGAGGACCAGGTCTGGGATCATGCCGAGCAGCAGGCCGCCCAGCACGGCGCCGGTGATTGAGCCCGCGACCATGACCGCGACGAAGCGCAGGTTGGCGCCCAGGGCGGCGAAGCTGCCGTCGCGGCTGTAGCGGGCGAAGGCCACCAGCATCGTGGGCAGCGACACCAGCAGTGACAGGCTGCCCGCGGTTTTGATGTCGACGGCGTACAGCAGCACGATCGTAGGGATCAGCAACTCCCCGCCGGCCACACCCATGATTGCGGCCACTACGCCGATGCCGAATCCGGCCACGCCCCCCGCCACCGCCTGCACCGGACCGGGCAGGACCAGCGAGCCCACCGTGGTGGTGTGGGTGAGTACCAAAGCGCCGGCCATGACCACCATCAACACCGCCAGCACCTTGTACAAGGTGGCGGTGCGCATCCGCACCGCCCAGGAAGCCCCCGCCCAAGCGCCTAGCAGGCTTCCGGCCAGCAGGTTGACCGCGATGCTCCAGTGCGCCCCCAACTCGGCCAGCGAAACGGCAGCCAGCCGTGCGGGCAGGGCGGCGAGCACCACGACCAGGCTCATCGCCTTGTTCAAGATGACCGCTGACAGCGCGGCGAAGCCAAACAACCCGATCAGCAACGGCAACCGGAACTCCGCGCCGCCTAGGCCGATCATCCCGCCCAGCACGCCCACGGCCGCACCGGCCGCGAAGGTCAGCAGCATCGAGCGCACCGCACGAGCGGGCACCGTGCTGTCGTTCACGGTCATGTCCCACCGCACTTCCCAGTACCCGATGCCCGCACCGAGTGCGCGGCCGGGAACCTCTAGGATCTCGCACCCTTGGCGCACGATCCGGCTCCGATGTTCCTCAGGCCCCGGTCAGTTCTTGGCTGCCTCCTGTCCTCCCGCCGCCCGCTCGACCGCCCGATACACCGTCGAGCGGGCCACCCCGAACAGCTCGGCCAGCTCGGCGCTGGTGTGCTCGCCCGCTTTGTGCAGTGCCACCAGGTGCGCCTCCTGCCGCGCGTTCAGTTTCGGCTTCTTACCGCGCAGCCGCCCCTTGGCCTTGGCGATCTTCATTCCCTCGCGAGTCCGCATCCGGGTCAGGTCCGCCTCGAACTCCGCGACCATCGCCAACGCGGTGAACAGCAGCTTGCCGATCGGGTCGCAGATGCAGCCGGCGCTGCGGGCGGGGCACCGGGGGACGTGGCCGAGCGGGCCGGGAGGCTGGTGCTCAAGGCTCTGGAGCAGGCGGGTGGTCTGGAGGCGCTGGCGGCCGCGCATGAGGCGGTGTCGGCCCATCATGGCAACAACTACCTACCGCTGCTGGACCCGCACTACCGCTCGCACCGCTCCGCTCTGTTCACGCTGGTGGAGTCGATCGATCTGGAGTCGACCAACGCCGACCGCAGCGTGCTGGACGCGGTGGAGTACCTGAAGGCCCAGCGGAACGCCCGCGCCGCGTTCGTCTCCGAGCGGATCACGGTGGAACAGCAAGCCCCCGACGGCACGACGGCGATGGTGACGTTGTCGGCGGACGTGGACGCGTTCGCTTCGGGGGCACGGCAACGCGGGTCGCCTGCTCCGGGTTGACGTCTTCCCGCTCGCACTGGTCGAGGTACTCGGCAAGCCCTCGTGCGTACGCGTCGATCGTCCGGGGAGAACGCCCCAGATCGGCCCACATGCGAAGCCACCCGGCCGCCCGCTCGTGTCGACCCAGGACGGGCCACTTCTCCTCCAGGACCACCGTGCCCAACGCTTCTCCTCAGTTCGTGGTGAGACCAGCGGGAGAATGATCATCCAAATGGCCTGATTCCACGTAACTGATACCTACGCCGTCGAAGAGCCCTACCGGCGCGACATCAAGGGCGTACGCAACCTGTAGGAATTCCGGCATGCCCTGGCAGGGAAGATCTTCCACGGCAGGAAGGGCGAGCTCTACCAGAGCTATCACAAGGGTATGGAAGACCAGCTCGGTGCCCTCGGCCTGGTGCTCAACTGCGTCACCCTGTGGAACACCTTCTACATGGACCGGGCTCTCGATCAGCTCAAGGCAGAGGCCTATCCGCTGGCTGAGGAAGACGTTGCGCGGCTATCGCCCTTCGTCCGCCAGCACCTCAACGTGATCGGCACCTACTCCTTTGCCCAGCCCGACCTCGGTCCCGCCGGCGTCAGGCAGTTACGCAACCCCGATGAGCCGGACTGGGAGGAGGAACTTCTGTAAAGCCGTGGTCGTACGGGGAGCGGTGCCCCGTAGCTGGGGGGTACTGGTGTACTGGCAGGAGCCGTTGATCGAGTGATCTGTATTCTTCGTCCGTCGCAGGTGTAGATCACGTTGTGTGATCACCGGGTGCGTATGTCTTCCAGGTTCCGCCGCCTTCTGCCGCCAGGTTCTCGGCATGGAAGACGTGGAAGGCTTCCTTCTCGGGGCCGTAGATGCGGCGGATGCTGGCGAGTTGCTGGTCGCGGGGCTGGTCGTGTTCACCCTTTGCGGGCCTACGGTGTCGAGCAGTTCCTCAAACGAGGCGTAGCGGGCGAAATCCGCTTGTGCGGTGTTCAGGCGGTTCGGATCGCAATCACGAAACGGGGGGCGAGCGCGTGCTCCCATGCCGTCTGCGGGGTTCGCATGGCTGAGAGCAGCAGGTGCCATTCACCACAGCCCTGCCATGGGTAGCAGTACGCGGCGCCGCCTTTGACAACGCGGGGTCCTGCGCCGCACCGTGGGATCCCGTCGGCGGGGAGGCCGTCATGGCTGGGACGGAACACGTCGGTGCAGGGCTCAGGCTGGAAGCCGAACCCGTACAATCCGAACATGTTCGCGCTGTCGACGCCGAGTGCCTCGGTCGCCTCGAACCATTCGTCGCTGTCGGGGACGCCGGGACCGCGGTAGGTGAGGCGGTGGACGAGACCGCCGCGTGCGAGGTACTCCCACTCGGCTTCGGAGGGGAGCCGTAGCGGTGACCTCTCCAGTTCGTCGGACACCTCGTGCGGTGGTAGCGGCGGGCTCGGCGCCTGCGCGACGACCATCGGGCCCACCTCCACATGTGTCAGCGGCCTCATCAGGTCCAGCTCGTCGAGGAGCGTGTAGTCCTCCTCCCACTCCTCGCGCTGGTCGGCGGCGTGGCGGATCTCGGCCTCCTCCTCAGGTGAGAGGCCGACGTCGACACCGCCGCCGGGCACGAGGCAGAACCGTACGCCCTGGCGCGACAGCACCGCGACCGGCGAGCCGCCGAACGAGCGCAGTCCGATCAGGGAGAACTCCGGCCCCAAGGCGGTGACGACGGCGTCGGTGATCTGCTCCCGGCGCCGCTCGCCGGCCGCCTCCCACGCCGCCATTGATCTCAGTTCCGGTGCCTCCACGAAGATGGCGCGCTCCCACGCACGTTCGGCGAGGGGGCCCAGGTCCGCGGCGCGGCGTTCCTCCGCGCGCTTGTCTCGCAGGTATTGGAGCGCCTTTCGGGCGGCGGGGGTCGGGCGCGGATGGAGCGGACGCGGCGTGCCGCGCGACTCCTCCGCGATGAGCGCCTGCATCCCGTCGCTTCCGGGGGCCTGGTTGATCAACCTCGTACGCGCAGCGGCGACAGCCGGTGTGTCCACCAGGTCCCGGGTGTCCAGCAGCCAGCCGAGCATGTCGGCGGCGAAGTTCATGCGGTCCATCGTCGACAGCACCAGCGCCTCGCGACGCTCCATTGGCAACGCGGCGAGCGCCGCGCGGACCACCGGCAACGGCACGATCGCCTCCACCAGCAGCCGGTCGAAACCCGGATCGAGATCATCGTCGCAGGCCAGGCGGGCCGCCGCGATTGCACCTGCCTGGTCCAGATGCCACCGTCGGGCTCCCGGCGGAACGGGAGCCCTGCCGAGGGCGATCAGGTGTTCACAGACCTCGCGGGGAACCTCGGTGCCTGATACCTCGGCGAACATCCAGGCGAGCATCTCCGTCGTCGGCCCCGGCATGTTGTATGCGAGGGAGACGGCGCGGAGGAAGACCCGCAGGATCTCGGTCGGGGTGAAACCCTCCGCAGTGAGGTCGTCCCGGATGCTCATCCACCGCGCGGTGCTTTCCAGCGTCGCCGGCGCCGGGTCGTACTCGATGAGCGCGGCACCTTCCAGCTCGTCCTCGGAAGGTGTGCCGCTGTGTACGGCGAGAATCACCGGTAGCGCACGCTCGTCGAACGACGAGTCCTCGAACACGCACGACAGCATGACACCACTCCCAACGAAGCGCTGCCGGTCGGCAGACGGCGCCCGGCCCAAGACGTGGATAGCCTTGCACACAGGACCGACACTCACCGTCCGGATGCCTCTGGAGGCCAGTGGCGCTGGGAGAGCGGGATGGGGATATCGTGGCCCTGCTCAAGCGGACCGACTGGAACGGCAACGAGATCTACTACCTCGTATCGGACCTCGTCCGCTATGAGCTGCGGCTCGCGCGGATCCGCGATGAGGTCGCCGAGGTCCGTTCCGCTGTAGAGGCCATGCGTGTGCAGAGCGGGGCGTTCCTGGAGGAGGTCGCCGACTTCCTGGAGCGTGAGGCCCTGCAACTGGAGCGCGTCAACGAGGCCGACGGCCCGGTCGAGCTGGACTCGCGGGACGACACCCGAGAGCAGAGCGGCTACGCCCCCACCAGCGCACGCCGGGCCCTGCTCATCGCCCGTGCTTTCCAACGGCCGCCCACGAGCTCACCAGGCCGTACGCCACGTGCGTCGTAGCAGCCGAGACGCCCACCCAAAGCTATGACGTGCAGAAACAGGCTTGCTAGACGCATACGAACGGAAAATCACGGTAGGAAGGTCGGCTCCACTCCGCTAACGGGACTTTTCGCTCCGATGCTCGTCATGCCCCTACACCCCTCGTTGCGAAAGTCGTTGCGCAACCCGACGTCCTGGAGCGATGTACGGCCACAGCTTCCGGAACGCCTTGTTACTGCTGGACAGCGCTAATGGCCGTCCCTGGGCATCTCAACCCCGGATCTGTCCGATCAGCCCAGCGATGCGCTCACCGTACGCAGCTCGTCCAGGGCCGCCAGGACGTACCCGGCGAGCTCGTCCTTGCCGTCACGGTCGCCCTCGGACCATTCGGCGAACCCGCGCTTGAAGGCGAGGACGCCCAGCTCGCTCGCGAGGGCCGCGGTCGGATCTGGTAGGCCGCGGGCGACCAGGGCGCTCGTCATCGCGGCCGCGAGGCTGACGGTCTTGAGGGCGTCACGCTCTTGAAGCTCAACGCTGGCGGCGACGGCCGCCTTCAGGCGCGGGGCGAGCTCGCGATTCATGGGGCCCATCGCGCTCGACGCGCGTTCAAGACCGGCAGCGACCGCCTCGAGCGGGCTGGCGTCACCAGGCGCCTCAGCGATCCCCTCGCTCAGCAGCCGACTCAGCGTCTCCTGTCCGGCCACCAGCAGCTCGCGCTTGTCGGGGAAGTGCCGGAAGAAGGTGCTCTTGGTGACCCCGGCGCGCTCGGCGATCTGCGCGACCGTCGTGGCGTCGTACCCCTGCTCGGTGAACAGGTCGACTGCCGCCACGACGAGGCGTTCGCGTGCGCCTGGTTCCCACCTACCCATGGGGCCAGCATATGTGATGGGACTCTTGTACCGTCACCCCGGTAGTATGACGGGACAAGAGTCCCATCACTTGGGGAGGTTTCCATGCGCGTCTTCGTCACCGGTGGCACCGGTCTGATCGGGTCCACCGTTGTCGCCGAACTGCTCGGCAACGGCTACACCGTCCTCGCACTCGCCCGTTCCGACGCGTCCGCGCTCGCTGCCGAGGCGGCCGGCGCCGAGCCGCTCCGGGGAGCCCTCGCCGATCTGGACGTCCTTCGTGCCGGCGTCGCTCTGGCCGACGGGGTCATCCACCTGGCATTCGGCAATGACTTCAGCAGCCCCGAGGCCCTCGCGAAGAATGTCGCCGAGGAGAGTGCCGCCCTCGCGACCCTCGGCGAGGAACTCGTCGGCAGCGACCGCCCCTTCGTGACCGTCTCGGGTACGCCCCAGATGCCTGGCCGCGTCTCCACCGAGGCCGACCCGCTGCCGACCGACGGGCCGGTCGGTGGTCGCGCTCGCGCGGTCGCGGCGGTCCTGAGCCTTGCCTCGCGCGGGGTCCGGAGCACGGCCGTACGCCTGCCACGCACGGTCCACAACCAAGGCACGGGCGGGTTCGCCGGCTTGCTGACCGGCATTGCACGCCGGACCGGGGTGTCCGGCTACCCGGGCGACGGCACACAGCGCTGGCCGGCCGTCCACGCGCTCGACGCGGCAGTCCTCTTCCGGCTCGCCCTGGAACAGGCGGAAGCCGGCAGCGTCTGGCACGCCGTGGCCGACGAGGGGGACCGGGTGCGGGACATCGCCGCGGTCATCGGCCGACGGCTGGGCCTGCCGGTCGAGTCGGTGCCGTCACAGACGTACGGCCCTCTCGGCCCGATCTTCGCGAACGACCAGCCCTCGTCCAGCGCCCACACCCGGCAGACCCTCGGCTGGGAGCCGAAGCACCCCAGCCTCCTGGAGGACCTGGAGAACATCCAGCCCTGACCGGCGACCGGAGGCCCGCTTACGGCGCTCGCGCCGACAACGACAGACCCTCACCCCTCACCTACGTCACTCGCGGTCGACCGTTCGGCGCAGCGATGTCCCGCGCCCGTCCACGCCCGGTCAACGCGGCTCCGGCTCTCGACTTGATCCCCACATCATCGCCGACGGCCAAGCCTGCTGACGCCGGACCGTCACCCGCGTGGCAGCAACACGTCCCGCACTGTCGACATGTCCGTGGCGAAAGTGGGTCTCCACGGCATCGCCGGCTGTGCAGCCATTCACGTCCACAACCAACAGGAGGTCCCGTCATGGTGGTAGTTGTCTTCGGCGCTCGCGGTAACGTCGGCCGTCACGTGGCTGATGGCCTGCTGGCCGCCGGTGAGCAGGTCAGAGCAGTCAGCAGGACCCCAGCCGCGGGCTTGACACCCGGGTGGGAAGCAGTCGCCGCCGACCTGGAGCGTCCCGAGACGCTGCCCGCAGCGCTCGACGGTGCCGACAGGGTGTTCCTTTACGGAATGCTCGACCCCCGGAAGCCCTACGACATCGAGAAGGTCGCTGCGGCGGCCACAGCCGCGGGGATCCGGCAGGTGGTTCTGCTCTCGTCGGTATCAGTCCTGAGCCCCGACGCCGACCACCCGGTCCCCCGCCTGAACCGCACGATCGAGCAGGCCATCCAACGGTCCGGCATGGACTGGACGTTCCTCAGGCCGGGGACATTCGCGACCAACACCCGCACCTGGTGGGCCGAATCGATCCGGACGGACAACGTCGTCCGTCTTCCCTATCCGCTCGCACAGTCGGCACCGGTGCACGAGAAGGACATCGCGGCGCTTGCGGTGACCGCCCTGACCGAACCGGGCCACTCGCACCAGGCATACACCATTTACGGAGCCGAGTCCCTGACCCTGCAACGGCAGGTCGAGTACATCGGCGAGGTCCTCGGCCGCCGCATCCGGATCGAACACGTCTCCGACGAGCAGGCTCGCGCGGAAATGGGCAGAACATGGCCTCCGGTCGTGGCCGAGGCAATCGTGAGTCAGTGGGCCGCCGCCAGCGGCGTCCCGGCCCTGACCTCCGTCATCGCCGAAAAGATCACCGGCACGCCGGCGCACACCTACGCCCAGTGGGCCGTCGACCACTGCGACGACTTCCGCTGAGCTCGTCGTTGACCTGCGGTGTCCGGGGTGGACATCCCGGACGCTGGGTCCCGTGCATCCCGTGGTTGAGCAGCATCAGGAACGCCTCGAACGACTGGCCCGTGACCCTGGCCAGAGGCCCGGCACCGGCCGTGACGTTCACTCACAGCCGCCCTGCTTGACAGGAACGACCTTCTCGCGGGCCGCCCGGTACGGCGTGGTCCCGAGGTAGCCGCCGACCACCACGTCCCCGCCCGGGACCAGCCCGGTGTCGCGAACTCGAATCCTTGCCTCGTCGAACCGGCCGGTCTGCCGGGCGGCGCCGGTCATGATGTCTATCGCGAAGGTGTCGCTGACGGTGGTGTCGTCCGGCCGCCGGCGTGTGACGCCCACGAGCACCTCTCGTGGGCTCAACCACCCGATCCCCCATCCTTGGGTGACATCTCCTGGCAGCTTGGGGGTGACCACCGAGAGGTTCTTCCCGGTACGGACGTCGACGGTGACCAGCTTGTCCGGGCTGATGTCGTTGCCGCACGCGGCGATGTTCCTGGCGGCAAGGACGAATGCGACACCGTCCTGGGCGATGAACCCGCTCAGGGTGCGCGGGTCGTGGAGCTGCGTTGCGGTGATGTGGCGGAGGGGGCCGCCAGTGGTCTGCAGGCCGACCCCGGCGTCCGTCGCGACCTCCGTGGTGACCCGGGGGCCGGTGTCGTCCACGTCGATCACCCCCGGCCCGTCCTCGCGGGTCTGCCCTGTCGCGACCCTGGCGAGCACCTCGCTCTCCTCTTCTTCGTCCTCGAGCGTGAGGTTGGAGATCACCAGCCATGCCCCCTTGCCCAGGAAGTCCAGGCTGGGGGCGCGGACTTCTTGCGCGATGTCCCAGGTGAAGGCGTACCGCATCGGGGTGATAGCGCCGCTGGCGAGCTCGCGCACGACCAACTGCCCGTCGCTCGCCTGGAAGTAGGCGATGCGCAGACCGTCCGGGCTGATCGCCAGCGGGGCCGTGTCACCGCCCTGACCGTCGGTCTCGTAGTCGCCGAGCGCCTCGGGGAGGTACCACTGGCCGCCGTCACGGGACAGCAGGCGCCAGTGCCCGCACGCGCCCGCCGTCCCGCCCGCGGCCTCAATGCCGCAGGTATAGGCGTAGGTGGCCGGGCCGACCCCGGAGCGCGGGAGCGCGCGCAGGCCCGGAGGAGTCTCGGCGACCGCCGTGGGCGCCTTGGCGACGGCGGCCTGCGAGGCTCGCGCCGGTTTCGGCGGCGATCCCCCTGCAACGGTTGAGGAGCAACCCGCCACCAGCGTCGCCCCGGTGAACAGCACCATGATCTTCCCCCATCGCGTCATGCTCTGTTAGACCGCGCCGGGAGGTCCGCAGATCAGCCCGCCTTGTCACGCGTACGTCACGATTGTCCGGTCGTGCCGGCACCCGAAGCCGGTGGTGAGCGGGTGCTCAGCACGGCGGCTACCCGCCGGTAACGGCGCAGTGCACCGATCATCCGGCGTAGATGGCCAACCGGGGACTCTCCTGACCTGCGCGGTGCGCCACTACCGTGGCGCCCATCGCCGCCTTGCACACCGAGGGAAGGGCCGCCATGGGCACAGCGGGCACCATCTACCAGCTGAAGGTCACCTTGCGCGGGGTTCACCCGCCGATCTGGCGGCGCGTCCACGTGCCGTCGACCGCGACCCTGGAGCAGCTGCACGAGGTGATCCAGGTCGCGATGGGCTGGGAGCAGCACCATCTGCACGTGTTCGGCAAGGGCGACCAGGAGTGACGCACAACCCGCGACACCGGACGTTCGCCGGCGTCATCGGTGCCCGACAGACGCTCGACACGCTGTCGGCCCCGGCCCGTGGCGGGTACGCGCCCGGCACGCTCGTCGCCATGGCCGACGGCGTGGGCGGCGTGGTGACCGAGGTGCAGATGGACGGAGACATCGACCGCGCCGCCGTGGCGCTGCTGCGCAAGCTCAAGCCCGAGATCCAGACCGAGTTCCTGGCCGGCCCCGAGTTCCGGCAGCTCCCGGACGCCGAACGCCGGCGGCTGTATGAGATCGACGCTGAGCTGTCGCAGACCGGCCGATCCGGCGGCGAGCTCAGTACCACTCGCCGAAGTCCCAGGTGCTGCCCTCAGTGATCCCGGCACGGGCCTGGATGTTGTCGGCGTACAGCATGGGGCTGATCCACGCCGACCCCACGCCCGTCAGGTGCCCATAGTCGTTCATGGGGTAGTCGAGGGTGCAGCCGTTGCACGGCTTACGCTGGATGCCGATCAGGAACCAGCCCGTCTCCGGGCCTTCGATGACCTGGACGACGCGGGCCCAGTTGCTCTTGCAACGCGGTGACCACCAGAGCTGGATCCTCGACAACCCCTTGGTGTCAAACCATGAGATGAACGGATATCCCACGCTCTGGCCCACCTGGTGCGAACCGGGCAGGCAGCTGGCGCCGCCGTTTCCGCAACGCCGGGCAGCGCCACCATGAAGCCGATGACGGCAAGCCGGAGCTTGCGCATCCCGAGCGAGCCCGCCGCCACCCCCACTGAGAGAGTGAGGAGTACCTGTCGACCGCACGGGTCGTCAACCCCAACACCCGCCGGGCCTACGCCTCTGCGATCGACTGCAGCCCACATAGCCGCGCGCGGCCACCTTTGTGACGTAAGGTCCCGGGTGTGGACACAACAGCCCTGGTACCCCGCGTCCTCGTGATCGGCCTTGACCCGTATCGGGTTCCCGGGCCCTGGGACCCGAAGCCGGTAGCGGACGCAATCGAGGTCGGGATGGCTCGATTCGCCGAGCACGGCGTCGGCGTCGAGACCTGCCTGTTCGGCCTCGACGGCAGCGACGACGTGGAAACGATCGTCAGCCATACCCTGCGCGCGCGGCCCTGGGAATGCGTCGTCATCGGCGGCGGCGTACGGAAATCCGAAGATCAGCTTGAGTTGTTCGAGCAGGTCATCAACCTGGTACGACGACACGCTCCCAACGCGGCGATCGCGTTCAACAGCACCCCGACGGATACCTTCGACGCAGCCGCCCGCTGGATCGACATTCCCAGATCGAGCAGTTCCGGCTGAGGGGTGCCGTCGCGGTCAGGTCGACTCGAGTGATCGCGGCCAGCACCGCGTCTCAGGGCTATTGGCGGGAGAGTGCGCGAGTGAGGCCCGCCAGGATGGTCGTGGCAAGGATCCATCCCGCAGTGATCATCGCGGCGGCGAGCCACTGGTGGAAGCCGTGCGGGCCGAAGGCGGTCTCCTGTCCGAAGCTGATGATCGGCAGGAGCAGGTCCAGGGTGTAGAGGAAGGCGTTGAAGGGAGGCGCCTCGCCTGGCTTGAAGGCCGGCGGCTGATCGACGGTGAAATCGACCGTGCCAATGAGGAGAAGAGCTGCGAGCCAGAGCGCGGCACGGAACGGCCGGTAGCCATACCCAACGGTCCAGTCCTGCAGGTGCCCCCACAGCCGTGCCCCGAGCTGTTGCCGCGTCCGGCGGCGACGCTGTTTGGCCAGCAGCACGTCCCGGGCGGCTGCATCGTGACCATGATTGCGGTAGACGGTGGCCAGCTGCTCATACGGTTGGGGCTGGTAGGCCTCCTTGGCCAGCCAGTCAAGACGCTCCTGGACTGGCAGGGGGGTCTCCAGGCTGTCGTAGGTGAAGCCATTCATCAGCAGGTGAGCAGGCCACCGGCTGGGAACGTCATCGAGCACGCCGACTCGGGTGTGGCGAAGGTCGGCGGCGCGGAGCAGTACGGTCTGTGGCCCGATCTTCAGCGCAGCCGCCTCGACGCCACGTAGGTGAAGGTCACCGTCGAGGGTGGTCTCCTCGAAGCACAGTGTGGCGGCGATCCGGGAATCCCTGATCGAGAGGGCTCCCTTGGCCGTGAAGCCTTCGCAGCAGTCGACGCCACCGCCCGCGATCACCTCCCACAGGGCCAGAGCCCGCCCCTCGGGATTGCTGAGGGCAGCACCGTGAAACTGCACGCTACCCTCGACTTTGGCGTTGATGAGCACGATCTCTCCGTCGGCGCTGAAGCCTTCGCTGCAGCTGAGCCTGCCGGTGACCCCCAGCCGCCGCAGTGAGAGCGCCGTCGCACCTGGGTTGGACAGCCTCCCGCCGTCGACGTTGACCGATCCGCGGACCTGCGTCGAGTCCAGGAAGACCTCTCCGGTCGCCACGAAGCCCGGTGTGGCTTGCAGTCCGCTGCCGAGCTCCATCAGCGGCGCGTTCAGCGCGCGTCCTCCCGGATTGACAAGGGTCGCGCGAGCGACCGAGAGCGAACCAGTCACGTGGGCTCCGCGTAGAAGGACTTCGCCTTCGGCGGCGAAGCCCTCATTGAGGAACAGCCCACCCTGGACGGTGAGTCTTTCCGCGTTCAGGGCGACGCCGTCGGGGTTGGAGAGCCGAGCTCCGCTGAACGCGCACCGGCGTCCCACCCTGGCATCCTGCAGGCTCAGCTCGCCGTAGGACAGGAAGCCGTGACCACATGTCAACCCGCCGTCGATGATGACGCCCTCGGCGGTGAGGCCGTAGCGGCCTGACCGCCCGACCTGCCCGCCATCGAGGGTCATCGTCCCGCCGATCCTGGCGCCCGCGATGCGCAACTCACCGTCGATGACGGCGTTCGCGCACAGAAGATCCCGGTCAACGGTCAGGCCGTCGGCATGGACGGCTACATCTGCATGTATCGCCGTGCCGCGGAGATCCAGCGTCCCGGACACGTGCGCTCCACCGAGCTGAACCGGGCCGTCCATCAGGCACCCTTCCAGGCGCAGGCCCCCGCCGACCACGGCGTCGGCGGCCTGCAGCCCGGGTAACCGGGACGCCGCGAGGTCGATCAGGCCGGCGCGGGCTCCGGTGAAGACCGGCGCTTGCTCGAAATCGCACTCAGTCAAGATCAGAGGGTGCTGAACCTCCGCGTACGACAGGTCCAGCCGACCGGTGATCCTGGCTCCGGACAGATGCACGCCGGGCGTCTGCCCCGGAAGGCGTTCCCGGGCGCCGAGCAGCAGTCTTGCGATGATCTCGGCCCGAACGGGGGCACCGGGAAGAGCTACAGGACGCGCTGCGGGAAAGGCCTCCCAGAGGGCGAGTTCCGGCTCGAAAAGATCATCGATGACCACAAGGCACTCCCGGAACGTCGCACGCGTCGGTAAGGAGATGCTCCAAGGTCACCACCTGCTTCGCAACCGTCATATCCCGATCGTCCTTGTGTGGCAGCGCGCATGACGATTCCGGAAGAGGGGCTCAGCGGCCTCCCCGGACGCTGGTTCGCGCATACATGCTCCAGCCGCGAGTTCTCCCGCTCCCCGTCGGGTCCAGCACCGGCACGGGTGACACCGGCCATGGGTTGCCGCGCCTTCGGGGCCGACTCCTGGTCCTCCAGGATGCGGTCGCGGATGTACTCGCGTTCCATTCCCGACAACGCGGCCGGCACAGTGAGCACGATCCCTGCACGTCGCCGGTGAGGAACTCGAGGCCGACGTCGGCCGCCTTCGGCTGCTCGGCCAGCGGGGCCAGGTCCAGGCCGCTTGTGCTCGTGGACCACCAACGTGCGCTATTGCAGAGCGTTACTTTGGAGCGGTGGCACGGGGAAGGTGACCAGTTGCTCGGGGCCACGGTCCGCAAGACTAGTGAGGAAATACGACACAAGGTGTCGGGTTTTGCACCGAGGATGGGTCCACTGGTCGGCGTCGATGACGGACGTGGACCGGTCTTACGGATAGATAAGGATCCCAATGCGCGAAACGCCAGAAGAGCTCAAAGAGCTCCAGGCCCTCCTTGAAGCCTCCCTCTCCCGCTCCACCTCGCACCTCCGCTCGATCGTCACCGAGCGCACCCTGACCGCGGAGCAACTCACCCAGGTCCTCACCGGCATGTGCACTCTCGCCCTGTCCAGTGTGACGGCGAAGGGCGAGCCGCGGATCAGCGGTGTGGACGGGCATTTCCTGCACGGCAAGTGGCATTTCGGCACGGCGCGCGGCGCCGCCAAGGCCCGCCACCTCGCCGCCCGTCCGGCCGCCAGCGTCGCGCACATGCGCGGGGAGGACCTGGGCGTGTTCACGCACGGCACGGTGGAGATCCTCAACCCCCAGGACGGCGAGTCCGCTCCAGACTGGCCAGACCTGCTCGCGTACTTCAAGGACTTCTACGGCGACGGCGCCTTCGACTGGGACAACGACGTGGTCTACTACCGGCTGCATCCGCACTGGATGGCCGTCTACGCCCCCGATATCGCGAAGCTCACAGCGGTGTCCCGGTCCTGATCCCCGGCACAGGCACTCGCGGGTCCGTGCCCCGTACCTCCGGGCCCGCACCTGATTCCGGCCGGGTGGCGACGTGGGGTCGCGACGATGGTGCGGGGCTCCCGGTTGCGAGCCACCTGACCGGAGAGCCGGGGACCACGGGGTCAGGGGATGAGGGAGACCTCGGGAAAGCGGGTGTCGGGGGCGTCGAACAGGTGGGTCGGCTTGCCTCGCAGGTGCAGGTCGAAGAAGGCTCCGATATAGACGCGCTGGGCCGCCACCGAACGGCCGGGATCGATCGTGCCCACGTAGTCCGCGAGCGGCACCGTGGGGAGCTTGGCCGCGATCTGCGGCAGCAGCGGTTGCAGGTCGGTGAACGAGCCGTGGGCCGCGCCCTTGAAGCGCAGTTCCCGCTTCCACCCGGTCGAGGCCCGCCAGAACGACTTCCAGCTCGGCTCGCTGTCACGCGTGTGGGTCTCGGCCGCCAGTTGCAGGAACGGCCTGGTCGCACCGCGTGTGGCCACCGGCCCGACATAGGCGCCGTCGAGGTTGACGCCCACGTCCACGCGGGGGTCGTCGCGGGTCAGCTGCGCGGCGACCGACCCGCCCAGCGACTGTCCCAGCACCCCCACCCGCGAGGCGTCGGGCGCGCCGAGCATCCCCTCGGGCAGCTTGCCGCCGATCGGGCGGCCGTGGGCCAGGGCGGTGACCTGGTCCAGGACGTGGCGCATGTCCGCCAAGCGCGCCCGCGCGTGCTTGGCCAGCAGCTTGGCGATGACCTTCGGCGTCAGCTTCGCGGGCAGCGGCAGGGCGCGAACCAGGCGTCGGCCGGGAAACTCCACCTGGTCGGCCTCGTAGGTGTGGTCGACGGTGACGACAAGGTAGCCGCGCGAGGCCAGGTCCTCGACCAGGGTGGTGCCCAGCGTACGCGGGCCGCCGTCCCCCGAACCGAACAGCACCACCGGCAGCTTGCCCGCACGCGGCTCGACCGGCGCGCCCACGCGGGCATGGGTGCGCGTGGCGGCCCAGGCGACGGCGCCCTTGGCGATGCCCAGGGGTGGCGCCGAGTGCCGATCCCAGTCGGCGGCGGCCAGCGGCGCCATGTGCGGCGCGAGCGGCCCGCCGCCCGCCGCCGGGTACCACAGGCTGATCATCAGTTCCCGGTACGGCTTGGCCGCCACCAGCGGATCGGGCCGCGAGCGGTCGACCAGCCGCATGACTACGGTCCCCACCGGATACGGGCCGCCGGGCGCGGGCAGGCTCACTCCGATTGGACTCCCGGCGTCGGCGTCGGCATCGGCGCCGGCCGTGGGCAGGGAGACCGCCAGCACCAGCACGGCCAGCCCCGCGACCTTGCCCGCGGCTTTCGAGACGGCGGTCGCCGGGCGTTTGGAGACAGCGGACGAACCGCTGGCCTTGGCCCCCATGGCCAGATCCGTGTTTTTCATGACAAAGGACATGCGAAAGCTCCTCAACCGGAAAGGATGTCCGACGAGGCTGGCAGCCCGGCACGCCTGCGGGCCAGCGGCGAAAGTCGCACGCCCGCATGCAACTTTCGGATGACGGTCATCCCGGGGGAGGAGCGGAAGCGAACTCGCAGGACAACTAGGGTGAAGTGCATGGACCCAGCCGACCGTCTGGCGGCCCGCCTTACCGCGCTGGGCCGATGGTCGACCGTGCCCGCCGACGCGCTGCTGGCTCAGGGCCGGTTTCGAGGGTTTCTCGCAGACAGGGTCTAGGCGCTAGACCGCTGGTAGATCGCGGATTCGGGGTCTAGGAGACCCTCTAG
>NZ_JBEXUP010000007.1:126258-139429 GCF_040614375.1 Nonomuraea sp. NPDC005983 | reverse complement strand
GGCCGCCCAGCGCGGCGCGCCGCTCGGCCAGGTAACGCGCCTCGGGCGAGTCGGGGCCCGGGTGCAGGTACGGCGGAAGCTCCCCGCTCAGCGCCTCGTCCGATACGGGCAGGCCGAGCCGGTCACGCATGATCCGGAACTCGTCCTGGGTGAGCTTCTTCATCTGGTGGTTGGCGTTGCGGGCCTCCACGCCCGCGCCGAGGGTCCAGCCCTTGACGGTCTGGACCAGGATCACCGTGGGGCCGCCGCGGTGGTCGAGCGCCCTGCGGTAGGCGGCGTGCACCTTGCGCGGTTCGTGCCCGGCCCGCGAACCGCCGACGATCCGCCGCAGGTCGTCGTCCGAGTACGGGACGTCCAGGCCGTGGAACAGGTGCTCCCTGATGTACGCGCCGGTCGAGGCCGCGTACGTCTGGAACTGGCCGTCGGGCGTCTCGGCGAGCCGGGCCACCAGCTCGTCGGAGCGGAGCAGGTCGTCCCACTCCTGGCCCCACAGCGCCTTGACGACGTGCCAGCCCGCGCCCCTGAAGACGCTCTCCAGCTCCTGCACGACGCTGGTGTTGCCGCGTACCGGGCCGTCGAGCCGCTGCAGGTTGCAGTTGATGACGAAGGTGAGGTTGTCGAGCCCCTCGCGGGCGGCGAGCGTGAGCGCGGCGGTGGCCTCGGGCTCGTCCATCTCGCCGTCGCCGAGGAAGGCCCATACGTGGCTGTGAGAGGTGTCCTTGATGCCGCGGTTGTGCAGGTAGCGGTTGAATCTGGCCTGGTAGACGGCGTTCAGCGGGCCGAGGCCCATCGAGACGGTGGGGAACTGCCAGAAGCCCGGCATCGCCCGCGGATGCGGGTACGATGGCAGCCCGCCCTCGGTCTCCCGCCTGAACAGGTCGAGCTGCGCCTCGCTGAGCCGCCCCTCCAGGAAGGCGCGCGCGTAGACGCCCGGCGAGGCGTGGCCCTGGAAGTAGACCTGGTCGTCCGTGCCGTGGAAGAAGTGGTTGAAGCCCACCTCGTACAGCCAGGCGGCGGACGCGTAGGTCGCCATGTGGCCGCCCAGTCCGAGCTTGCTGCCCCTGGTCACCATCGCGGCGGCGTTCCAGCGGTCGTAGGCGGCGATGCGCTCCTCCAGCTCCAGGTCACCCGGGTAGGCGGGCTCCTCGGCGGTGGGCACGGTGTTGACGGGACGCGAACTCGTGGCGAGCCGTCTCAGGAGGAACTCGGCCCGCTCGTGGCCGGCCGCGCGCCGGACCGCCTCGAGCGACTCCAGCCACTCGGCGGTCTCCTGAGGATCCAGATCTCTCTCCATGCCGCCATTAAACACCCTATGATCGATCATTGGTTCTTTAGGGGCGTACCATCGACTTTCGTGAGACCCGTTGTGCGGTCGCCGCTGCGCGACCACATCCGCCAGGTACTGCTCGAGGGCCTGATCAGTGGCCGATGGGAGCCTGGCGAGCGCATCGTGGAGCGCCGGGTGGCCGCCGAGCTGGAGGTCAGCCAGGCGCCGGTCCGCGAGGCGCTGCGCGAGCTGGAGGCGCTCAGGCTGATCGAGTCGTCGCCCAACAAGGGCGCCAGGGTTCGCCCTCTCACCGCGGCCGACCTGCGGGAGGTCTACGAGGTGCGGGCGGGGCTGGAGGAGACGGCGGCCCGGCTGGGCGTCCCGCGGGTGGAGGAGTTGCGGGCCCACACGGGCCGCCTGCACGTGGCCGCCGCGGCGGGCTCCCTCGACGACCAGGTGCGGCACAGCGTCGCCTTCCACCGGGAGATCGTGGCGGCCTCGGGCAACGCCGTGCTGCTGTCAGTGTGGGAGTCGCTGGGCGTCGAGGTGTGGACACACCTGTCGATCCGGTTGTTCAGGATGCGGCCGGACGAGAACGCCGCCGACCACGAGCCGCTCGTCGAGGCCTTCGAGGCGGGCGATCCCGGCGCCGGCCGCATGCTGCGCGAGCACGTCCTCGGCTACGCGCCCTGCGACTCACGGTAGTACGGGTCGGCGACCACGCCCTCGCCGTCCGCGTACGTGTACACCTCGCGGCCTGAGACGAAGACCTGCAGCGCCCGGCTCATGATGTCGAGCGGGTCGCCCGACCAGACCACCACGTCCCCGTCCAGGCCCGGACGCAGCGCGCCCACCCGGTCGTCGATTCCCATGATCCGTGCCGGGTTCACGGTGATCGACCGCAGCGCCACCTCGGGGTCGAGCCCCTCCTTGACGGCCAGCGTGGCCTGGTGCACGAGGAAGTGGATCGGCACCACCGGATGGTCGGTGGTGATCGCCAGCTGGACGCCGGCCCGTGCCAGGATGCCGGGGTTGCGCAGCGACCGGTGCCGCAGCTCCACCTTCGACCTGCTGGTGAACAGCGGCCCGATGATCACCGGGATGTTCCTGGCGGCCAGCACGTCGGCGAGCAGGTGCCCCTCGGTGCCGTGGTTGATGACCAGGCGGTAGCCGAACTCGTCCGCCAGCCGCAGCGCGGTCGCGATGTCGTCGGCGCGGTGCGTGTGCTGGCACCAGGGCAACTCGCCGTCGAGCACCCGGACCAGCACCTCCAGCGTGCCGTCGCGGTCGAACGGCTTGCCCTCGGCGGCCGCCGCGGCCCGCTTGGCCTTGTAGTCCTGGGCCTTCATGAGCGCGTCGCGGATCACCGCGGCGACGCCCTGCCGGGTCGAGGGCAGCTTCTTCTGGTCTCCGTAGACGCGCTTGGGGTTCTCACCGAGCGCGCTCTTCACGCTCACAGGCTCCCTGACCAGCATCTCCTCGACGGTCCGTCCCCAGCACTTGACGGCGACCGTCTGCCCGCCGATGGGATTGCCGGAACCGGGCTTGATCACCGCCGTGGTCACGCCGCCCGACAGGGCGTCGGCGAAGCCCAGGTCGGCGGGGTTGATCGCGTCCAGAGCGCGCAGCCTGGCGCCGTTCGGGTCGGTCATCTCGTTGGTGTCCTGGCCCGCCCAGCCCTCGGACTCCTCGTGCACGCCGAGGTGCCCGTGCGCCTCGACGAACCCCGGCAGCACCCACCTGCCCGCCGCGTCGACGACCCGCACCCCGGACGGCACCTCGACGTCCCGGCCCACCGCGGCGATCTTCCCGTCCCTGATCAGCACGGCGCCGCCGTCGATGGGATCGCCGTCGACGGGGACGACCTGGCCGTTGATGATCGCGACATTCATGTCCAGCAACCTACCTGGCCGGTTGAAACCTGAACACATCCCCATAGAACGTCCGATCTGCGCGACACGCCATGAGGTCGGTAAAGTTCACCAACGGAAGGGATGCCGCGAAGTGTCACATGAAGCCCACGGCCTGGGTGCGGGCCCAGGACCCCGCGCGCTCACCGGCGAGCAGGCGACGCACCTGCTCGGCGCGCAGCGGTTCGGCGCGCTGGCCACGAACAAGACCAGCGGCCACCCGCACCTGTCCACCGTCGTCTACACCTGGGACGCCGACCAGCAGGTCATCCGCGTCTCCACCGTCGCCGACCGGCTCAAGGTGCGCCATCTCCACAAGGACCCCCGGGCCGCCCTCTACGTCGCCAGCGACGACTTCTGGTCCTACGCGGTGGCCGAGGGCGAGGCCGAGCTGTCGCCGGTGAGCTCCGTGCCGGGCGACGAGGTGGGCCGTGAGCTCCTGGCGATGCAGCCGGGCTTCGAGCCGCGTGACCAGGACGCCTTCCTGCGCCGGGTGGTCGCGGACCGGCGGCTGGTGATCAGGCTCCGGGTGTCCCGGCTGTACGGGACCGCGCTCGACGTCCCGCCTGCCGGCTAGCCCGGCGGCCGTCGTAGGCCACCACCCCGGGCCGGGCGGCCCGCAGGACCAGCGCGAACAGCGCCGCGCCCGCCAGGACCCCGACGGCGTGCTCGGCCACCGCCACGGGCGGATACTCGGGAGGCACGTACCCGCCGGGCCCCAGCAGGGCCATCGCGAGCTTCCACGCGCTCCAGGCGAACAGCATGCCCGACACGGTGAACCCCAGCACCACGGCCGGCCACTTCCGCAGGCCTGTGCGGCGCAGCCCGAGCGCCCAGGCGCTCCAGGCGCCCGCGAGCGCCCAGACGCCGGTGGTGCCCAGCATCAGCCTGGCGTTCAGATCAAGCGGGCGCTCGGTGAGGGCGGTGCCGCCGAGAGCCCAGCCGAGCCAGAGCGCCGCCAGCGCGGCGACCCCCACGAGCACCCCGCACGCCAGGACCGGGCTCCGGCTGCCGCCCAGCCGTCCCGCGAACGCGTCCGGCCAGCGCTCGCGCAGGTAGAGCGGGAGGCCGACGGCCAGCCCCAGCGCCATTCCGGCGAACCCGGTGGAGAGCAGCACCGTCTCCCACACCGGCGTGGTGTCGCCGGTCTCGCCGCCCGGCGCGAGCAGGGACGCCGCCGCCATGTACGGGATCATCGGGACCAGGAACCCGCTCCCCACCCAGGCGAAGAAGACCACGGGCAGGGCCGGCAGCCGCATCCCCCACCGCTGGGCCAGCGCCAGCGCCAGGGTCACGCCGACCCCGGCCATGACCACGGTCAGCGCGTTCAGCGCCAGCCAGTCGCTGGTTCCCCTGATCAGCTCGGCCGTCACCCAGATGATCTTCACGGCCAGGTACAGCGACAGCGTCAGCGCCGCCCCGTACCCCGCGAGCTTGCGTAACGTGATGGAGCTCATGGACGACCAGCCTCACGGCACCGGCCTCGCGCTCCCTCCCCCAAGGAGGGGGACCACCTCCCCCTCGCGGGGGAGGCCGGCCCGCTCACGCAGCAGCCGCGCCGTCTCGGCGTCCGCCGGGAAGTACGCCTCGACGGCGAGTTCCTCCAGCGTCACGTCGAAGGGCACGCCGAACGTGGTGATCGTGTTGAAGAAGCACAGCTCGTCCCGGTGGTGACGGAGCCGGATGGGCAGCGCGACGTCGGCGGGGTCCGGCTCCGCGAGTTCGCCGCCGCTGCCGTACGACACCAGCTCCGCGTGCAGTTCCGCGAGCTCCTTGTCACCCGTGCGGGCGGCCTGCCTGGCGAGCCGCGGCAGCAGGTGGCCGCGCACCTGGTCCAGGTTGCGCAGGCGGGGCGCGAAACCTCCCGGGTGCATGCCGAGCCGCATCATGTTGACCGGCGGCTCCAGCAGGGCCGGGTCCACGCCGTCGAGGAAGACGGTGACCGCGTCGTTGGCGAGCACCAGGTTCCACCGCCGGTCCACGACCAGCGCCGGGTACGGCTCATGCCCGCGCAGCACGTGCCCCAGCGCCTCGTGCGCCCTGGCCAGGTCGGGGCCGTCGATCGGCCGCTCGGGGTAGACGGGCGCGTACCCGGCCGCGAGCAGCAGCCGGTTGCGCTCGCGCAGCGGCACACCCAGGCTCTCGGCCAGGTGCAGGACCATGGAGCGGCTGGGCATCGTCCGCCCTGTCTCCACGAAGCTGACGTGCCTGGATGACACGTCGGCCAGGAGGGCCAGGCCGAGCTGGCTGAGGTTGCGCCGGCGTCGCCACTCGCGCAGCAACTCCCCCACCGGTTGATCTACCGACATGTACCGGTTCTAGCCCTGATCTCATGACTTGAGCAACTTGCTCGGGACACCGGCCGAGCCCCCTCACCCGCCACATCTCGCGCAAAAGCCGCACAAGGCACTTCATCGTCGATCAGAGTGATCGTTGACATCGATTCGGTGTCCCAGTGAAGGCTTTCGGAAGGACGCAAACGTGAAATTACGGTTGTTCGCCGCGGCAGTCGCCGGTTGCGCGCTGGTGACCCAGCTCGCCGGGACGGCATCGGCACAATCGGGCGTTTCGAGCGAGCGACGCCTGGAAGCGGAACCAGCCGCGATCACCTGGTCGGAGTAATCGCCGCAGGTGGAAGGCGCACGATCGACTCCCGCCGCCCCCTCGGACCTGCCGGCCTTACATCCCATGTAATCGACGCGCCCGCAGGGCTCGTGCGACGGTTGGCGGCATGTCTACGCGCAACAGAGAGTTCATCGTGAACGGCTTCGCGGAGTTCGCCGCGGGCAACGTCGACGTGCTCCGCACGATGCTGAAGGAGGACTTCATCGAGCACAGCCCGGGCAACCCCTCGGGCCGCGACGCCTTCGTCGCGTCCATGAAGGACAGCCCGGTCGCCTCGGCGCGGCTGGAGCTCAAGCGGGTCGTCGCCGACGAGCAGTTCGTCGCCGTCCACTACCACATGGTCCCGTCCGACGGCGGGCGCGGCCACGCCGTCGTGGACATCTGGCGGATCGAGGACGGACTGATCGCCGAGCACTGGGACGTCGTCCAGCCGGTGCCCGATCCCCAGGAGACCCCGCACGGCATGTTCTGATCACCTCAGCGCGTCGACCGGCTCCATCCGGGCGGCGCGCAGCGCCGGGTAGAGCCCGGCCAGCAGGCCCACCAGGGCCCCCGCGACCGGCGCCGCCACCGCGAGCCGCACGTCGAGGACGGGCGTCCACTCCTTGGCCGCCGACACCCCGACGACTGCGACGACGCCGAGGCTGGTGCCGATCACGCCCCCGGTCAGCCCGATCAGGGTGGACTCCAGCAGGAACTGCGCCGCGATGTGCCGCCGCGCCGCGCCGAGCGCGCGGCGCAGCCCGATCTCCGCGGTGCGCTCCATCACGGTGACGAGGGTGACGTTGGCGATGCCGACGGCCCCCACGAGGAGCGAGACCAGCCCGAGGATCAGGAACAGCGCGTTGACGTCGCTCTGCACGCCGTCGCGCGCCCTGGTCGGGCTGGCCTGGGCGATCACCTGGAGCATGTCCTGGTTGCCGGGGCTGAGCGCGGCGGGCGCCTGCCTGGCGATCAGCTCGGCGGCGCCGAGCGCGGTGTTGACCAGCACCCTGGTCACGTGCCGCAGCCCGAACCGCTGACCGATCGTGGGCGGGACGATGACCGCCGTGCCCAGGTCGCGCTCGCGCCGCAGGTCGCCGAGGACGCCGATGACGGTGTAGGCGTGCTCGCCGATGAAGACGGCGGGCGCCCGGTCGAGGCGGGTGATGCCGAGCATCCTGGCGGCCTGCTGGCCGAGCACCACCACCTTGTCCCGGCGTGCCAGGTGCCCGCTGTCGAAGAAGCGGCCCTGGACCATGCGCCCGCGCGCCGCTTCGGGCAGCCCTGGCGAGGCGGCGACCACGTTGAGCGTCTGGCCAGTGACCCGGGCCGGGTCGATCAGGTCGTTGGACCGCACGATCTGGTTGGCGCCCTCCTTGCTCTCGGCCAGCGCCGCGGCGGAGGAGACGCCGCGCAGCCTGGTCACGTCGGCGAGGGAGTCCCAGGCGACGAGCGGCTCGTCATCCTGCGGCACCTCGATGGTGACGGCGGTGGCGGTGAGCTCGTCGAACCTGCCGACGATCTGGTTTCCGGCGGTCGCCGCGACGCCGAGCGTGATGACCAGCGTGGTGATGCCGAGCACGGTGCCGAGCGTGGTGAGCGCCGATCTGACCGGACGGGCCAGCATGCCCGCCATAGCCTCGTTCGTCAGGTCGCGGACGTCCACGTCACTCCTCCACCAGCAAGCCGTCGACGATCCTGGCCCGGCGCGCTGCCCGGCCGCTCACCTCGGTCTCGTGCGTGATCACCACGATGGTCAGGCCCTGACCGCGCAGCTCGTCGAAGAGGTCGAGGACGGCGTCGGTGTTGCGGCTGTCGAGGTTTCCCGTCGGCTCGTCGCACAGCAGCAGCGACGGCTCGCCGAGCAGCGCGCGGGCGATCGCGGCCCGCTGACGCTCGCCCCCGGACAGGCGGTCGGGCCGGAAGCCGACCCGGTGCCCGAGCCCCACCCTGTCGAGCGCCGCCAGCGCGCGCTCACGCCGGCCGCGCCTCGGCTGCCCGCCGTAGAGCTCGGCCAGCATCACGTTCTCCACCACGCTGCGGTGCGCCAGCAGATGGAAGGACTGGAAGACGAAGCCGATGCGGCTGCCGCGCAGCCGGGTCCGCGCGCCGTCGCCGAGCGTGGTCGTCTCGACGCCGTCGAGCCGGTAGCTGCCCGAGGTGGGCGTGTCGAGCAGGCCGAGGACGTTGAGCAGCGTCGACTTGCCGGATCCTGACGGGCCGACGACGGCCAGGTAGTCGGAGCGTTCGACCCGCAGGCAGACCTCCGACAGCGCGCGGACGGGCGGGTCGGCGGGGAACTCCCTGCCGATCGCGTCCAGTTCGATGACGGGCTCAGGCACCGCCGACCACCACCCGGTCCCCCTCTTTCAGGTCGCCGGTCACCTGGACCCTGCCGTCCGCGGTGAGCCCGGTGCGCACCTGCACCTCCTTGGTCCTGTCGGGTGCGACCTCCACCTGCACCCGTGGCCTGCCGTCGGCGGCGGTGATCACCGCGGCCACCGGGACGACGAGCACCTCGCCCTCCGTGGCGCCGACCGTCACCCGCGCCGTGACGGACGCGCCCGACAGGCTCCGGAGCCCCTTCATCGAGTTCGGGGTGATCAGGACGGGCTCGGAGCTCGTCCGCGGCTCGTCGTCCTTCTTGGCGGCACTGCCGGTCTCACCGGTGGCGAGCTCGGCCTTCTCGCCGACCGCGGTCAGCGTGGCGGGGTAGGTCTTGCCCGAGTCGGTCTCGATGACCGCTTTCAGGCCCTGCTTCAGCAGGCTCGCCTCGGCGGTCTCGACCGAGCCCGTCACCGTGAACGACGAGCTCGTCACGGTGGCGACCGCCTTCTCGACCGTCTCGCCGGCCTTGATGCGGGCCTCGTGCAGGCGGGCCGGCAGCCTGGGCAGGAAGACCAGCTCGCCCGGCGGGATCGTGGTGCCGTAGGTCCGCGTGAACTCGGCGAGCAGCGCGCTCGCCGCCTCCAGATCCGCCTTCGCGCCGGCCACCTTGAGCCGGGCCGGCGACAGCTGCCTGGCCTGGCGCAGCGCCTGCTGGGCGGTGAGGACCGCCTCCTTGCGGTCGCGCACGGTCTTGCGCAGCTCTTCCAGCCGCGTGTCCTGTGCCTCCCCGACCTCCCGCCTGGTCAGGTCGAGCGTGCGGCGCGCGCTGTCGAGGTCCTGGCTCGCGTTCGCGACGCGCGTTTCGAGCAGACGGGTGTCCGTCGACGGCCGCGGGGTGGGGGTGGGCGTCGCGCCCTGGTCTGCGTTGTCTCGCTGCGCCTGGTCGAGCGCCTGCTGGGCCTCCAGCAGCTTCTCCTCCGCCGCGCGGACGGCCGCCTCGGCCGCCTCCACCTTGGCCTCGTCCTCCGGAGCGGCCTGCTGGGCCCCTGTTCTTTCCAGCAGGTCCTCCGCGGCCTTCAGGTCGGCCTCGGCGTTGGTGAGCTTCGCCTTCAGCGGGCGGACGTCCGCGCCGGAGTCGAGCGTCTTCTGCTCGGTCGCCAGCGTCTCCCGCGCGGTCCTGACGGCCTTGCGCAGCGTGTCGCGCTGCTGCCTGGCCTCCAGCGTGGGCTGCTGCGCCTCGTACCCCTTCTTGGCGTAGAGACGGGTGACCGCGGCGATGGTCGCCTGGTCGAACACGCCGGTGGCAGGCGCGCCGTATCCGAGCCTGCGCAGCGCCCGCTGCAGCTGCTTGACGTCGGCGCCCGTGGCGCCGGGGCTGATCGTGCGGTGCATCGGCACCTTGCCGGTGACGGCGATCACCGGTCGGCCGTTGACCTCCATGATCACCTTGCCGTCCCGGATCGTGCCGGGACGCGGCGCGCGGGTGGCTCGCTGGATCGGGTCGGCGCCGCCGACGACGCCCGCGAGCGTGATGGCGAGCGGCGAGCCGTACTCCAGCGTGCCGCTGACGACGACGGTGCTGACCAGCTTGGTCCGCTCAACGGCGGCGGTGACCAGGGACGGCTTGGGCGCCTTGCGCAGCGCCGCCTCGTCGGCGGGCGAGCGCAGCCGGGCTCCGACGGCCCAGCCGACGGCCGCGATGGCCAGGACACCTGCGACGATCGTCAGCAGGAGTCTGCGTGGGGATCTCATGGTTCTCTCACCTGGGGACGGGACAGCGGGCGACTAGTCGGCGCTCACTGGCCGAACTGCTCGCTGACCTGCCGCTCCAGCGTGTGAGCCTTGGGGACGTAGGCGGCGTAGAACCCCCTGCCGCATTCCAGGTCATCGAGGGCCACCTTGATCTCCCGGTCCAGATAACGGCGGGCGACGGCGGGAGCGAGGTGGCTGGGCTCGAAGTACTGCCCCTTGGGCAGGTCATCGTCCGGGATGTCGTCCCTCTTCGCGATCTCGGTCTTCTCCGCCTCGAACTTCTTCCCGCCCCACACGCTCATGTCGGTCGGCTTGGTGGAGGCGATCTGATAGCCCTTGCCGGTCATGCAGTCGGCCATGGCGGAGGCGAGTTCGACGATCTGGGGGTCGCCGTCGAGTTCGCGTGCCTGGGTCTGCGCGATGAGCGCGTTGACCTGCTCGGCCCTGTCTTCGAACGACTTGACGACCTTGCCGGTGACCTGCGTGATCGCCTGCCCCTCACAGCCCCTCGACGCCCTGTCGTAGGACTTCTGCTGGGCGGCCGACAGGTCGTTCCTGATGGCGAAGTTGGGGTTGACGGGAGCGTTGTCGGGCTTGACCTCCGGGCTGCCCATCTCCTCTGGATAGACGAAGCGGGCGAAGACCTCGAACCCGTACTTGGACCTGCGGGTCTTCAGCGCCTGGTAGTCGCCCTCGAAGAAGGCCTTCCTGGCATCGTCCGACATGCTGAGCTGGTCCACGTACGGGATGTACGTGAAGCCCTTCCCCTTCAAGCAGTCCGCCTTGGCGGCCTCGATCCGCTGCTTCGCGTCCTGCTTGGGAGAGGCAGCCGCGGACGGCTGGCCGGTCGCGTCCGTGCCGCAACCGGCCAGCAACACCAGGACGGCCGAAGCCGCCAATGATCGCTTGAGCATGCCGAGGACCATACTCCGTTTAATGGAGCATGGTCAATCCGGCACCTGCCTCCGGTACCCGAACGGGACGAACGCCGCCGCCACCGTCAGGAACGCCAGCAGCCCCCAGTAGCCCAGATGCTGGTTTGTCAGCCCTGTCAGGTGCTCGCCGAGCTGAAGCGAGACGGCCGTGAGATAGCAGGCCGCCGCCACCGCCCACCGCGGGTCGCGCGCCGTCCGCGCCGCCCACACGCCCAGGCAGAGCAGCGCCAGTTCCAGCACCAGCCGGCTGAGCCCGATCGGGTACGGAGTCCCCTCCGGCATCCACGCCGGCCCCGCCCACGCGGCCAGCGGCACCGCACCCCACCAGCACCACGACCTGGTACGGACGGTGCCGCCCCTGAACGCCAGCGCCAGCAGGCCGAACCAGGCCAGCCCGTAGCCGAGCGCCACGACGACCGGCCCGCTCGTGCCGAACAGCGGCTCGCGGGCCAGGAAACTCGGATAGACGGGCAGCAGGGTCACGTCCACGGGCTGCCAGCCGCTCGCGATCGCCGTCGCCTTCACGCCGGTGAGCAGCACGACGGGCAGCGCCGGCCTCGCATACCCGCGCAGGACGGCCAGCAACGCGACCCCCGACAACGCCACCCACAGCGGGATGGACCCCGCATAGGGCAGCAGCGTCGCGAGCTGCAGGGCCAGCACGGCGGTGACGCCCAGGTGCAGGCCGTCCCACCAGGCGTTGCCGCCCGCCCCGTGCCTGACCCGCTCGCGCAGCCCGCCCGCGACCAGCCCGGCCGCCTCCCTAAACTCCGGGACGGTACGCCCGGGAGCCGCGCAGTCGACCAGCACGCCGAGCAACTCCCGGCCGTGGGCGGCACGGTAGGCACGCGGATAGGCCAGCAACAACCACCGGTACCGGCGTTCGAGAGGGGTCATGCGTGCGCGGTGCTGCGCTTCATCACCAGGGCGGCGGCCTCCTGCATCCGCCGGGCCTCGGCCTCCAGCACCCCCTGCCCGGAGTCGCTGATGCGGAAGTACCGGCGGGCCCGGCCGTTGACCGTCTCCTCGCGGTCGACCACGATCAGCCCGCGATCGCCGAGCCGCTCCAGGATGCCGTAGAGCGTGCCGACAGACGGCTTCACCCGCCCGCCTGACAGCTCAAGGATCACCTTCATGATCGCGTGCCCGTGCAGCGGTCCGTCGAGCAGCGCGGTGAGCACGTAGTACATCGGCTCGCTGACTTCGTCGGTCCCCCTCGGCATGCTGGAGAACATAACACGCGCCGGTTACGGCGAGGGCAGGGAACCGGGCCCCGATCAGGAGGTCCGAGGCTGCTTCATCGCCTAAGATCATGGTTTCGCCCGAGCCGCTGGTCCAGGGAAAATGAGCTCTTTCACTTACGTCGAGTCACCCGAACCCCGTCCCGAGATCCCACTCGCCGGCGGTGACGTCACCGAGGGGGTCGTGCGTGTCGGCGACACGGTGCGCCGTCCGGTCGGCCCCAACGCCCCGCTCGTCCACGCGCTGCTGCGCCATCTGGAGGAGGCCGGGTTCACCGGAGCCCCGCGGTTCCTCGGCATCGACGCGGCCGGGCGCGAGGTGCTGACCTTCGTTCCCGGCGAGGTCGCCGGGCGGCCGAGGCCGGCGTGGATCGCCGACGAGGAACGGCTGGCCTCCGTCGGTCGCCTCGTCCGCGACTACGACGACGCCGTCGCCGGCTTCGTCGTGCCCGAAGGGGTGCGGCCCGGGCTCGGGTTCTCGGAGCCTCCGGGCATGCCGCCCGCGCCGCCCTACCCGGCCGAGGTGGTCGGGCACATGGACTACACGCCGGACAACATCGTGTTCCGGGACGGCGAGGCGGCCGCGCTGATCGATTTCGACATCGCCAAGCCGGTCGCCAGGGTGGAGGAGGTGTGCAACGCGATGCTGTACTGGGCGCCGCTGGGCGACCCCGTCGACGCCGACCCGCTGCTGCGGGAGGTGGACGTGCCGCGTCGCTGCCGGATCCTCGCCGACGCCTACCGGTTGTCGGACGCCGACCGCTCCCGGCTCGTCGAGGTGGCCGTGCTGCGGACGCGGCGGTCGTGGTTCTCGATGAAGCAGATCGCCGAGGAGCGTGGCGGCGGATGGGCGAGAATGTGGGACGAGGGCGTCGGTGACCAGATCAAGCGGCGCGAGGCCTGGCTCGACCGCACTGGCGCGGCCATCGACGCGGCGCTGAACGCTCCATGACTCGTCCGGCCCTCGTCACGGGCGAGTATCACGACCGGCCTCCGTCTCCATCGACACCCAACATCGTCGATGTCTCGAAAGAGAACGAAACGCGGGAGTGGGGTGGCGGGGGGCCGGGGGCCACAACCCCCCCCCGAGGCCAAACCGAATCAATGACCTCGGGTACAGCCCACAAAAAA